>SFMI01000138.1 GCA_004554425.1 Candidatus Saccharimonadota bacterium
CTATGGAGCTCGTCTAGCTCACATATGTGGGTTAAGATGAACCTCTAGGTCGATCGCTTACACGAATGATAAGCTTGATTTAGAAGTTGCTGTTCAAAAATATTTTCAAAAGAAAAAGACGTTCTGTCGTAAGACAGGGCGTTTTTTTTTGCTTTTTTAGTCAAGCCGCACTACAGATTGGCTGGCGTGGGTGTATGCATAAAGTGTAGTTTTTGATCAACAGGCGGAGGCAGTGGCGATGGAAGGCGAAGAATATTGGCCGTTAGGCCAGTTCGAGCCTGGAAGAGACGCTGCTGGAGCCAGCCAACATGGACACGAGCCCGCATCCATAACTTATAGCGAAATAAAGCTAACACAAAATAGCTAACGGGCGGGCCGCACACTATTAGCGTCTCTACAGTGAAAAACTACATAGCCTAACTGTGTTGCGCAAGACAAAAACGTGTTTGGCGCAAACAAACTGAAGGCGGGCAGACACCGACTGTCTGAAACAGCATAAGTGAAAATCTTTATAAAGAGCGCATCATGAGCTCTTGGAAACCGCGATGTAAATCTTGAATAGGCGAGGTATTACCAAAAGCAATAAAGTTAGATTTTAAGTTGGACTTTTTTAATTCAACTATGGCATTTTTATTGATTGTACAATCTTTTTGACCGTCTGCAACTACGTAAGGTTTGGCCGGATAAGTTAAATTCTTTATAGTAACTGTAGTATCAGCAGATAATACCAATGAACGAATAGAAGAAGAAAATACAGCGTTAGAAGCTACCAGACACAGGGCATTATCTATTAAAAGAACAGGGCCACCGGCGCTGAAAGAATAAGCTGTGGAGCCGGTTTTTGTTGCTAGAATTAGGCCATCGCCGCGAACTGTAGCAAATTTCACTCCATCTATAGTAACTTCCAAACATACAGTTCGGTTACAACCACCTACTAATACTTCATTAAGGGCTTGAGAACTCCAAATAAGTTGATCATTTTCATACACTTGGCAGGAAAGCATAGTATGTTGCTCAAGGTGATAATCTTTATTTACCAGACGCTCCAAAGTAAGCTCCAAGTGCTCAGAATTAACAGTGCACAAATAGCCTATGCGTCCGAAATTTACACCTAAAACTGGAATATGCTGTTGAGCTACTAATCTAGCAGCATGGAGTAAGCTTCCGTCTCCTCCAAAGGCCAAAACCACTTCGGCTGGATAGCCATTTTCTATATCTTCCAAAGTAACTATATCTATATTATGAACTTGCAAAAAGTGCTTTGATTTTTCTAAAGCTTTATCGGCTTTAGGGCAATCGGGACGACAATATATACCGAAAGCTCGGCGAACTGTACGATTTTCAGCGTTTATTTGGTTCACTTTTTTTGCGTTCCTGGAAATAAATTTTTTTTCAGCTATAATATATAATACTACAAGCGGCCTCTTAAGAGCACCCAAAAGGAGTTATATTCTAATGCATTTTGAAGAATTTTTGGAAGAACGTCGCCCTTATCTTCAGTATTTGTACAACTTCATAGAGCAAAGCCAGAAAAGTACGCTTAGTCTGGATAAGCTTATCGAAGAGGCGGGCGGAGCTAAAAATATTGCTTGCATTACTGTAGATGCTGTCAAGGGTTTTTGCTCTCAAGGCTCAATGAGCTCTCCGCAAATGGCAGCTATAGTTCCAAATATTGCTGAAACTATAAAAAAAGCAGCTGCAGCTGGAGTGCGTCACTTGATTTTTACTTGTGACTCACACAATATCAATAGTCCTGAATTTGCTTCTTGGCCGCCACATTGTTTAAAAGGTAGTCCTGAGAGCCAATTAGAGGATGCTTTAACCTCTTTAGATTGTGCTAAAGACTTTTTAATTATAAACAAATCGTCAATTAGTTCTTTAGTAGATACTTCTTTACTTAATCACTTACTTACTTTAGACAATTTGCATACCATAATAGTAATGGGTGGAGTTACCGATTTATGTTTATATCATTTGGTAGCTGGTCTTAAGTTTTATTCCGTTTCTCGCCGTCGTCCTTGGAACTTAGTGGTGCCTTTAAATACGGCCGCAACTTTCGATTGTAATTGTGAAGTTGCTAAAGAGACTAATACGACTCCACATGATGAAAAATTGTTGAATTGCGTATTCTTTGAGCATATGCAAACTTTAGGTGCTAAAATTGTTGGAAAGATTGTATAGCACTAAGTATTTGTGAAACAAAAAGCGGGCTGGGAATTTTTCTCAGCTCGCTTTTTGTTGTTTTTTGTTGTTTATTGCCGCTGCTGGCAATTATTTTGCAGCAGAGACAAAAAGTGATAGCTTACCAGATCTTGTTGCGCTGATCGGCAGGGCGGCACATGGGAGAACCTTCCGGAATATTAAAAGCTTTGAAGAAGGTTTCCATGTTAGAAAGCGGACCATTGACACGCCACATAGCTGTGGGGTGCGGGTCGGTATTGATTTGCAGTTTTTCCATTTCGGGGCTGATATTGATGGCCCAGATTTTGGCATAGTTGAGGAAGAAACGCTGAGCGGGAGTATAACCGTTGATAACGGGACCTTCCTTGCCGTTAAGCGATTTCTGATAAGCGCCCCAAGAAAGAGCTAAACCGCTCAGATCAGCAATAGATTCGCCTAAAACGAGCTTGCCATTCAAATGCTGTCCTTGAACAACATAAGAAGAGAACTGATCTTCTACACCTTTGGTAAGCTTGTCAAATTTGGCTTTATCTTCAGCAGTCCACCAATTGCGCAAGTTGCCTTGACCATCATACTGAGCACCCTGATCATCGAAACCGTGACTGATTTCGTGGCCGATTACCATACCGATACCGCCGTAGTTAGTTGCATCATCAGCATTGGGATCGAAGAATGGAGGCTGTAAAATACCAGCCGGGAAGACGATCTCATTATCGCTGGGAGCGTAATAGGCATTTACTTCCTGAGGAGTCATATACCAATCGTTAGGATCGATAGGCTTACCGATCTTGGCTAAGCTGCGTTGTTTCTCAAAACGCTCAGCATTGCGCATATTGTCATAGTAGGAATCGGTAATAGTAAGTTTGGAATAATCGCGAGGTACGTCAGGATAGCCAATCTTAGCTCGGAAAGAGTGCAACTTTTTCAAAGCTTCTTGCTTAGTGGTTTCGCTCATCCAATCTAAGCGAGGAATATCTTCAGCCATATAAGCGGTGATATTCTTGACCATATCGAGCACTTTTTGTTTAGCTTCGGGAGGGAAAGCTCTCTTAACATAAAGCTGGCCCAAGCCTTGGCCCATTAAATTATCTACTACGCCGGTGACTCTCTTCCAACGAGGCTTCATAACTTTAATGCCACGCAAAGTCTTGCTGTAGAAATTGAAGGAACATTCTTCAAATTCTTTGGTAAGATAAGGAGCTCCGGAAGAAATTATTCTCCAGGCCAAGTAGTCCTTGTGCTTGGTTAAAAGGGACTTGTCAGCCAAAAGGCTATTGACAGACTTCATAAAGTCTGGGCCGGTAACGTTAATTTCTTTGGGAACGTCGATACCTAAGGTTTTGTAATAGCTGTTCCATTCGATAGCCGGAGCAATATTATCTAAGCTATCCTGGCTCATCATATGGTACATTTTCTGCGGATCACGCATCTCGGCAGCAGGCAGAGAGGCCTTAGCCAAACGAGTTTCAATGTCCATAACGTTGCGAGCAGCTTTATTAGCTTCGCGAGCGGAGTAGCCAGACAACTTGAACATGTTGGTCATGAAGTTGACGTACTGGGAGCGCAATTGCTTAGATTGCTCATCTGTGCGGATGTAATAATCGCGCTCAGGCAACCCTAAACCAGCTTGCCAAATGGTAGCGACAATTTTGCTGCTGTTTTTGTCATCCTGGGCAGAATCTAAACTAAAGTAGGAATTTAAGCCGCGACTGTGCTGGTAAGCTATCATGTTAAGCAACGCGGTAGAGTCTTTAATGTCTTTAACGGCTTTGAGTTCGCTCTTTAAAGGAGCAATGCCCACTTGTTCGCGAGCCTTTTCGTTCATGCCGCTCTTATAGAGTCGACCTAACTTAGTTTCCAGCTCGGTCTTAGGGTTGGCGGCAGCTTCTTCCAAAATTTCGTGTAAAATGTTGTAATTATTATCAGCTAAAATAGTGAAGGTGCCCCAACGAGCTTGATCACCGGGAATAGGGTTGGCTTTTTTCCAGCCACCTATAGCGTACTCATAAAAGTTGTCGCTGGGCTTAACCGAACGATCAAAATCTTGCTCAGTTACGCCACTACTGGTTCTGGAATCAACTTTGGCTTCAGCTTTGGACTTAGTGTCGCAATTAGCTTCAGCTTTAGTGCAGCAACAATCAGCAGTTGTTTTTGAGCAAGTACAAGCAGAATTGCCTTTGGTGCAGCAGCAACCGGCTTTTTTATCACATTCTCCAGCTTGAGGAGCTGCGTCGGCATAAGCGGGCTGAATAGCTACAGTAGCCAACATTAAGCCACACATAGCTGCCGCTTTCTTCCATTGATTGATGTTCATATATAAGATCCTTTCGGTTAGATTTTTTTATCTTTTTTAGGAAAAAAAAGTTTATTACGCAACAATGTGTGCAAAAACTTTGCAATAAAGTGTAAACCGTATAATAACGGTTAAGCTTTATTGTTTCTTATTTTCTAACTTAAGATTGTCGATTTGATTTTGTAATTCCTGAAATTTTACATAAAGGTGCTTAAAC
>SFMI01000016.1 GCA_004554425.1 Candidatus Saccharimonadota bacterium
ATGGAAGTAGGTGGTTTAAAGAAAAGGCTCCTATTGAGGTACATGCTACAACCGACATGGCGCAACCTTATTCTGAAGCCCTGATACTTTGTTTTTTTAGGTGGTTTCTGTGAAGCGCTATGTAATAGTCGGCGGAGGGGCAGCCGGCCTGACTTTGGCCTATTATCTCTGTAAAGCAGGATTGCCTGTAACTGTATTGGAGCGCGAGAAAAAAGCGGGAGGCTTGTCGCGCAGCTTTCACTACGGAGAGTGGACTTTTGATATAGGGCCACATCGTTTTTACTCGCAAAATCCTAAAGTAAATCGCTTTCTAAAAGAGATCCATCAAGATCGATTTACGGAAATTCAACGTTTCTCCCAAGTTTACTTTATGGGACAATATCATGATTGGCCTCTCCGCTTGGCGACCATAGCTAAATTGCCTTTGCATATTGCCATTCAAGCTGGTCTAGACATGATCCTGAGAACAGGACGCAGCCAACGTCCTAGCCAATCTTTCAAGGAGTATGTACTTTGCCGCTACGGGAAAACGCTTTACGAAACATTTTTCAAAGATTACACCGAAAAATTTGTCGGTATTTCAACTGAACAAACTCATAGGAATTGGGCCAAGATTGGCTTGGAGAGAGCGACTATTGATGACAACGTCAACACAGCTTCTCTGTTTGAGATTTTTAAGCTCATGCTGCTTCCCAAAAAAGCCGAGCTCAATTTCCTTTATCCCAAACAGGGTGGAATCTGTGCCTTTTGGGAAAGCTGCCAAAGACAAATTGAAAAACTGGGCGGAGAGATCATCACTAATTGTGATGTAACCGAACTCATTTGCGCTCCTACGGTTAATGGACACCAAAGAATTGAGAAGGTAGTTACAACACAAGCCACTTTCGACTGTGAACAAGTTGCCTGGAGCGCTTCTATTAACGAATTGGCAGCCAAGTTGTCACTCACTCCCACAGAACTAGATTATCGTTCCCAGCTGATATGCAATGTAATGCTAAACAAAGAGCCTTTACAACGCTCTCAATGGTGTTATTTCGGTGATAAAAATTTGCTATTTTCTCGCCTATCCAACCCTGCTTATTTTAGTTCAGACTGCGTGCCTGCCCGCAAAGGTGGCCTTTGTCTGGAAATTACTTGCCGCTACCAAGACGATTTATGGCAAGATCCGGAAAAGCAACTTCCTCGCTTATTAAAAGAATTGAAGCAAGTAAAAGTTATAGACGAAAGTTTCAAAGTTTTAGATACAAAGTTAGAAAAGATTAGGGATGCATATCCTATATACAGTTTAAACTATATCGATAAGCTCAACTCTTTGGAAAAAGAATGCTCAGAATTTGAGAATTTAGAGCTTTTGGGGCGAACAGGCAGATTCTGGTATAACAACTTGGATCATTCAATAGAGAATTCGTTAAGTACAGCGGCCAAATATCTTCTAAAACTCGATAATTTAAGCGCTCAAGAAGAGTCCGTATTGAAGGAAGTTAATTGATATTTCCTAAATTTGAGCGGAAAATAAGTCTTGAAATTTCAGTTTATTGCTTTCACTGACAACGCACAAAATAGACAATCTAATTTTCAGAAAGGGATAATTGACTTTTCTGTCGGTAGCTACCAGCCTTAGACCGAAGCTACCTTAGAGTTGATCTGGATAGGATTAGTCAATACGCAGTAAGATGTCAAATTTTTTTAAAAACGGGTGGCCAATTCCTAGGTTCGACTTAGCCCTAAATTTTACAGACATTCAATGGTTTATCAGCGAAATAAGTCAGGCAAGAAACAGCGAAGTAGAAAAATTCGAAAATAAATTCGCCGAACATATAGGCGTCAAAAAAGCTATTTATATGAATTCGGCTAGAGGTGCGCTGTACCTTATTTTACAATGTCTGAACTTAGCGCCCCATTCTAAGGTGATGATCCCAGCTTGGACCCATCACTCTATTCCTTCCACTATCATTGCTGCCGGCCTCCAACCACACTTAGTAGATATTCGTCAGGGCAGCTGGGTAATGGGCCCCGAAACTATCAAAGATGAAGATTGGGAAGGCGTTTCCGCTATTATTATTACCCATATGTATGGCTGTCCAGCTCCTGCAGAAGAGCTCGCTACTATAGCTAGAAGCAAAAACATATTTGTAATTGAAGACTGCGCCCAAGGTTTTGGCGCAACCATAAATGGCAAAAAAGCAGGTTCTTTCGGTGATGCGGCTATTTTCTCGTTTGCCTTGACGAAAAATTTCACCACCTTGGGCGGCGGTATGGCCGTTTTCCAAGATCAGCATTTAGCTGAAATAGCAACCTTGCGCATGGAAGACTCCTATATAGCTCCCAGCTCTTCTATTTATCCCCAAATATTCAAAGCCGCAGCTATGTGGGCAGGTACGACAACTTTAGGTTTTACAGCTAGCGCTTATATTTTGCTAAGCATCGGTTGGTCTTTTTTAGGCAAGGATGCCTTGCATAGCATGTTTGAAGATAGTGTCAATACTAACGCTCCTGATATAAGCTTTAAGCCCTCACCAGCACAAGCCGCTTTGGGACGCCGCTTGCTAGACTGGGCTGAAGAGCAGAACGCGCTGCGTACGCAAAATGGCAAAAAATTGATTAAGATTTTTAAGCAAGCCGATTTACCAGGACTGATTATTCCTGAATATCCCGACTATGGCGAATCGATCTTTAATTCATTTGTAATCGGCCATATTGAAAATGAAAAATTAGCTAGACAACTTTCCAGTCATGCCATCGATACATCTCCAGGATATTTAAAACCAATTCAGCAAATTTCCATTTTATCCGATTCTGTTAGCTATACTAGCAAGTTGACCAACGCTAACTTGTTAGCCCGTGTGCAATTACATTTACCTATTTATCCTAGACTTAAAGATGCCGACTTAGAACGCATAGTTGAGGGGTGCCGCTATTCGCTGGACACTATTCTTCACTACGGAGGGCAGAAAGAATTTGCTCTGCCCCAAGTGAAAAACGAAAAGCCCCACTCTGTTACCTACAGAAAAACAAATGAGCCGACAAAACATAACAGCCTTACCAAAGCCAGAGCCGCCGTCATAGATGAAGCTGCCACCTACGATATTGATTCCGACTTGGCTGCTCCTATTGCTACTACCCACGCTGCTCCTTCGCGAACAGCTGCTCCTCCGTTGCCTACAACAGCTGCTACCCACGCTGCTCCTCCGCGACCAGTAACTCCGCCGTTGCCTACAGCAGCTGCCACACACGCTGCTCCTCCGCGACCAGTAGCTCCGCCGTTGCCTACAGCAGTTGCCACACACACTGCTCCTCCGCGACCAGTAGCTCCGCCGTTGCCTACAGCAGCTGCTACACACGCTGCTCCTCCGCGACCAGTAGCTCCGCCGTTGCCTACAGCAGCTGCTACACACACTGCTCCTCCGCGACCAGCGGCTCTACCGCTTTCAGCCAGACCAGTTGCTTCTTCAGTTGCCAAAAACATTTTAGCTTTACGCAAAAATACAACTTTAAGCAAGAGCAACAGCTCCGACTCAGCAGTCGTAAGTGAGCATGTTCCGGCAGAGGCAGTCGAGTCGACTGACTCTCAAAAAAACTAGGCACAATACGGAGAGACAAAAAGCAACATGAAATTCATTACCATGGCTAAAGCCGGAGCAGCCGTCCTAAAAGGGCGCCTAAGCGGTGCTCCAACTCCGATTTTTGCCACTATCGCCACCAATAATGCTTGTCAGTCGCACTGTCGCTATTGCAAAATTCCAGCCCGCCGTCAGCCAGAATTGAGCACAGAGCAAATGCGAAAACTGATTCGAGAAATGGCAGCCTGCGGTATTCAGCGTTTGGGCATTTGGGGCGGCGAGCCTTTGTTGCGTCCTGATATTGAAGAAATCGTCAGTTGTGCCAAAGAGAATAATTTATATACAACCCTAGACACTAACGGATATCTCATTTCCCAAAAGACTAAGCTCTTGGAAAAGTTAGATCATTTAATCATATCTTTGGACGGCCCTCAGGAAGCGCATGACGCCAACCGTGAGCCTGGCTCCTATGAAAAGGCGATGGCGGCCATAGAAATTGCCTCCCAAAGTCCAGTTGCTTTATGGACTATTACAGTTTTAACCATTAACAATATTTACAAAGTAGACTGGATCTTAAAAGAAGCAGAAAAGTATGGTTTTACTCCCACTTTCCAAGTATTGCATCACAGCGATCATTTTGGAGTGAACAACCCCTTGCGCCCTTCTGACGAAGAATATCGAGAATGTTTACAATATTTGAAAGAAGCTAAACTTAAAGGGCGCAAGATAGGTAATTCCATTCAGTGTTTGGATCATCTTATCAATTGGAAAGACTACAGTCACAACACTTCTACAGACAGTGGATCTGCTTGGAAAAAATGTTGGGCCGGACAGTTCTATTTGAATATAGACGCAGATGGATGCCTTTATCCTTGTTCTTTGCTTATAGGTGATCAACAGGGGCCCAATGCCATAGAATTAGGTTTTGCTGAAGCAGCCAAGCAACTCAGACAAAAGCTATTGCCTTGCCAAAGTTGTTCGGCTACTTGCTTTACTGAGTACAACCTACTTTTTTCTCTCAATCATCGCACTATTTTGCAATGGGTCATGGCAATGGGCAACAAACTGCGCTCCTAACAATCCGCTAAATAATCAATGCATATACATGCAATAAAAGTCCGAGAGCTGTCAAAACAACCTTATGAGAATCCTTTTAATAAATCCACCACGTGACAACAGTATATCCTCAGAAGTGCCAACTACGGTAAATGCGGAAACCAACACTATTCCGCCTTTAGGCTTGCTTTATATAGAAGCCCATCTCCATAAGTATACTCAGGTAGAAACACGTCTTATCGATTGTTTGGCCGATCATCTTCACCTTGAGCAACTGCGCAAACTTATAATTGACTATAAACCACAAATAGTAGGCCTAACCGGTCATACTCATGATCTAATTGACATGATTCAAGTATCTGAGTCGGTAAAAAAAGATTTGGGTAAAACGGTAAAGGTTTGGTGGGGCGGCCCGCATGTTTCTGATTTTCCCCAACAGTGCATGAAATACCAATGTTTGGATGGTTGCATTCCCTTTGAAGGAGAAGAAGCTTTTACAGAAGTTGTGCAAGCCCACTTAGCCTCCTGGAGCGACAGCCACGGTTACGATTGTCAAACTTTAGAAAATAGCTTGCGCAACATTGCAGGCTTATTTTTTAAAGACAATCAAGGGAATATCGTGCAAACATGTTCACGACCACCCATAGACGATTTGGATAAACTACCTTTTCCTCGACGCGAGATACTAGACTACCGCAAGTATAGCTACGTTTTGGGTAGTGAAGCTATAGCAACTTCTCTCTTAACCAGCCGTGGCTGTCCTTACAAATGTTCTTTTTGCAACACTCCCGGACGTACTACCTGGCGTTGGCGAAGTGCCAAGTCAGTAGTAGATGAAATGGAAGTTTGCGCCAATTTAGGTGTACATGAAATATATATAGTAGACGATACCTTTAACGTCCGTCGAGACCGCGTTTTGGCTATTTGTGAAGAAATAAATAAACGCTCCATTAAAGTAAATTGGAATATTCGAGCCCGCGCCAATTGCCTAACTCCAGAAACCGTAAAAGCTATGCGTTTGGCAGGTTGTATCAGAGTGCATATAGGAGTTGAGTCTGGTACAGATGCTGGTATGAAGGCTTTAAATAAAAATCTGACTACAGATAAGGTGCGTCAGGCCTTCAAAATGCTTACTGATGAAGGTTTAACTACGGTATGCTACTTTATGATCGGCTGTCCTCATGACAGTTCTATAGATGAAATAAATCGTACTGTAGATTTTGCCATTTCTCTCGATCCTGATTACGCTCTATTTGGAATTTTAACTCCTTATCCTAACACTTTGATTTATGATCAAGGTGTAGCTAGAGGCATTCTCGATCCGCAACATTGGGAGAATTTTTTGGCCAATCCATATCCTGATTTTAAGCCTCAAGTATGGACAGAATTTTTTACAGCCTCAGAGCTCAGCTCTCTATGCGATAAAGCTTTCAAACGCTTTTATTTGCGCCCTAAGCAAATGTTCCGCAAGTTGCTAGAGCTTAAAAATTTTAATGATATGGCCCGCAAATTAAAAGCTGGCTGGGAGATCCTGAAATTGTGAAAAACCCTTGGTCGCTTGTTAAAGCTTTTTGGAACGGCAACACACCTATATATGTTCATTTTGGCTTGACTCACCGCTGCAACCTCACTTGTGCCATGTGTGGATTATGGAAAAAAGGGCGTCAAGACGAAGAACTTACAATTGCGCAAATAGAATCCACAGCCGATAATCTGCGTCGCCTCGGCACTATGGCCATTTCTCTGGGAGGTGGTGAACCTTTTCTGCGCCCAGACTTACCTAAAATAGTCAAAGCTTTTATCGACAGAGGAATTGAAACTAGAGTCTTGACCAACGCCCTAGCAGGCACAGAGGAATTACATATGGCAGTAGTCGAGGCTGGGTTGCGTCACATTTCAATTTCTTTAGATACTCCTCATCCCCAAGTTCAGAGTGAAATATGCCACAAGCCAGAAATTTGGGAAAAGATAATTGAGCGAATTAAATTTTGGGCGGAAATAATTCGTAAACGTGGCGGAACTGGCATCTTAAATTGTGTAGTTTCAACGCGCAATATAAAAGATATTCCGCAAATGCTAGCTATAGCCAAAGCCTATAATTTTTATTTATCTTTAGTTCCCTTAGAAAGACACAGCTATCAAGGAGAAATTCTGGCTTGTTCTGCTGATTCAGAAGCAATGCGCTTTAGTGAAAAAGATGAAGCCGCTCTCAACAAATTGCTTAACTACATATTACAAGCTAAACGGCAACCACAATCACCGATTTTTAATTCTGAGCCTTATTTAAAAGCTATGGTCAATTTCTTAAAAGCTGCCGACAGCACAAAATCTACTACTGCGCAACAGACGAATACCAATTATTGGGGCACAGGAACAGATTGCCAAACTGGCGGCCTTAGTTTTTCTATCAGCCCAAGCGGCACTTACTCTATGTGTCATTTTCAAAATGACGCTTCCAGTAAAGCGCCCAAAGTCTATGAAAGCGATTTTGTAAATTGGTACCAGCAAAAACGCGACTTAAATTATCTCAAAAATTTGCGTCATAATTGTCGAGCTTGCTTGCGTCCTTGTTGGTGGGAGATAGCTTTAACTTTGCATAATACCTCCGCTTTTTTTAACGCTCTGCGCATGAATTTCCGCCGTTTTTCCGCTAAGCCTCTGCCTTCTCCCTCGGATCTAGCTAACGAAATAAAAAGGGTAAGTCCGCTATGTTAAATTCAGATAAAACTATTACTTATGACAATTTTTCATCAAAATTAACTGCTCCCGGCGCTTCTCCAGGATCGGCAGAGGCTCTTTTCGATCCGGCTTTAGGATCGGCACAGAAACAAATTCATGCTCCCTGGGCACCTCGCTCTGGTTGGTACGGAGAGCCAAAACAATTTAATGTAATATTAATAGCTATTTACAGCGTTGAAAATTCCGGTTTGCGCTACTTATCAGCAGCTTTACGCCGCGCCGGTTTCCAGGTGGATCTAATTTTCTTGCGCGATTGGGTAAATAACAAATTGGAAATGCCTTCAGCTCAAGAACTAGAGTTGGTATTCAAAATTATAGCCGACAAACAAGCCAATCTTGTAGGCATAGGCTTTATTTCTAGCTTGTTGCCAATGGTAAAAGAGCTTACCAAAGCACTAAAAAAACGCTTTTCTGATTTACCAGTATGTTGGGGCGGTATTCACGTTACTGCTGTCCCCGAAGGAGCTTTAGATTGCGCCGATTATCTCTGTCTGGGCGAAGGAGAAGCTCCACTTATAGACTTATGCGAGGCTCTATACAGCAATAATTTTACCGGCGATATTCCCAATATTTGGGCAAAGTTGGGAGACAAAATTTACAAAAACGAAATGCGCCCTCTAATTGCCAACTTGGACGAATTGCCTTATCCAGATGTAGACGATTTCAATAAGTTTTATATAGAAGATAAAAAAATTCACAATGAAGAGCCCTGGAAGAGAACAGCTGAATACAGAATTTATTGTTCACGGGGCTGTCCTTATAATTGTTCTTACTGTTATGTATCTATTCTGCGCGAAAAATTTGCGGCCGACAAACAAAAATTTTATCGTCTACGCTCCGTAGAGCACATTTTAGGCGAGCTTGAATATATAAAAAAGCATTTTCCCCGTTTGGCTAGAGTAAAAATAGATGATGATACAGCTTTTGCAGCCCCTCCCTCATGGGTAGACGAATTCTGCTCAAAATATCCACAGCGTATAGGTTTGCCCTTTGAATGTATGCTTATACCACCTATGTTACGTCAGCCTTTTCTGGAGAAGCTAAAAAAAGCCGGCTTGGTCCGAATGCAAACAGGCATCGAAAGCGGCTCACCGCAGGAAAGTTTGGCTGTTCATAACCGCATACCGGGCAACGATAATATACTAGCCTTTTCCAAATTCAACAAACAACTGGGCATATCAGCTGTTTATGATCTAATTATCGACAACCCTTGGGCCGATGAAAAGATGAAATTAGAAACAGCCAAGTTTATGTTAGAGCTAGAACGCCCTTACGACGTCTATTTTTACTCACTTAACTATTTTCCAGGCACAGCCATAACCAAAAGATTACTGGCTGAAGGCAAACTTTCTCCCGATGAGGTTGAAGGCATGAACAACAAAGCTTGGAAGCAGTTCCGTGTTTCGATGGATTGGCCTCGTAGTCCAGAAGATCGCTTTTATTTAGCTATATACTGTCTGGCTTCAAAATCGTTCATACCCAAAAGTTTCATAAATTTCTTGCTAGAGCGACGAGATTTTTTTAAACGTCATTGGCAATTTCCGTTTTATTTAGCTTGGGCAACTAATTTCATAAAAATGGGAGCTGTAGCCTGGCGTTACTTGCTTAACGGAGAATTAACTTGGTTTAAGATCAGACAATACGGGGATTTGCGCAAATTAATCAGTCAATAGATTATACTTGCTTTTAGGTTAAGTACTTTTTACTTGGTACATTTATAGGATTTTTTCCATAAATAAAGCGATAAGACAAAGTGCAATATTTTATTGATTGATTTTATTTTTTTACTAGAAAAGGTAGATTCGAGAGATATACATTTTTATTCTCTTTATTCATGCAGAAGGGCGCATTATAAGCAAAATTCAGCTCAATTTAATTAAATTTTTCTTAACCTTTCGCCACTTTCACTCCTTGACTACTTTTTAGGGGCGGTCTACAATTTTGGTGCGAATTGGAATAAAAGCTACGGCTTCCCTTAATGCTGGTTGTTTCGTTGCTTGTATTTAGTCAAAATAAATATGGGTGGGGCATCATCCATTGCGGAGAGAACTCGTAAGACCTGCATTTTAGCAGGCGAAATTTGTTGGTATCCGATGATTCCTGGGTTTAGACCCCTGGGAAGTATGTCGAGAAGCTCGCATTCCCGTTGGCAACTTCCTGTTGGAGGAAATTAGAGTGTTTTCTGATCGTACTTTAACTTGCTGTGATTGTGGCGAGACTTTCGTTTTTACAGCCGGTGAACAAGAGTTTTACAGTTCTAAAGGTTTTTCCAGTGATCCCCGCCGCTGCCCAGAGTGTCGCCGCAACCACAAACGCGAGCGTGAAAATGGCTCTTTAGGCCGTTCTAACGGCACTCGTGAAATGTTCGAAGTAGTTTGCGCTGAGTGCGGCAAAACCGCCAAAGTGCCTTTCCGCCCTCGCAACGATAAGCCCATTTATTGCGCGGAGTGCTTCAAAAATCACGGTGGAGCCCGCCGCTAAAAAAAATCAGCTAACGATCTACTGATTTTAGGTTGTTTTCGTCTTTCGAAACTTCAAAAAATCGATGAACCGTCCCTTCATGCGGGGGGACGGTTTTCTTTTTGTGCGAAGTAGCGCCGCAACCTTAAGATTTCACCTTAATAAAGAAAGTCGTAAATATGTTTGACAACGAACTTATAAAACAAGCGGCTCAAGAGTTGGCCCAAGGCGGTATGGTCGCTTTTCCTACGGAAACAGTATACGGTTTAGGAGCAGATGCATCCAATATAGAAGCTATCCGCAAAGTGTACGCCCTAAAAGGTAGACCAGCCGATCATCCTTCTATTGTCCACTTAGATAGTTTAGACAAATTGGAGCTTTGGGCTGGAGAGGTGCCAGAAGCAGCCCGCAAATTAGCTGAACATTTTTGGCCAGGCCCCATGACCCTTATTTTGCCCAAACGCCCTGAAGTATTGCCACAAGTAACCGGTGGCCAAGATAGCGTAGGAATAAGGATTCCAGCTCATCCCTTAACCAGAGAGCTTATTTCCGTGTTCGGGCGTGGTATTATCGGCCCTTCAGCCAATCGCTTCGGTCATATCAGCCCTACCAGCGCTGAACACGTACGCGAAGAATTTGGCGATCAGCTTAAATACATACTGGACGGCGGCCCTTGTGCCGTAGGTGTAGAATCTACCATTGTCGATTTTTCCAAGGATAAACCAGTCATTGTCCGTCCAGGTATGCTCAGTGCTTCAGTAATTAGCGAAATTGCTGGTTTTCCCATTACTTGTGGCCAAGGCAGCAAAGCTCCAGGCACCTTGAAGAAGCATTACGCTCCCAACACTCCAGCACGAATGGTATCTGGCGCCGAGTTATCTGAGCTTATAAAATGCAATCCATCACCATTGGTAGTTTTAGCTATGCACAAGTTGACAATACCTGATGCTCAACAAGTACGCTGCCTCAGTTTGCCAAACGATCCTCAAGCATACGCTCAATCTATTTATAGTATGCTTAGGTATGCGGACAGCTTGCGGCCGCAATCCATTCTTATAGAACAACCACCACAAAATGAAGAAAGTTGGGCCGCAGTTAGAGACAGATTGCAACGTGCCTGCGCCAGCTAACCAATAGTGTCAATGCACTGATAAAAGAATCTACAGTTAGAGAGGTTTTACTTCGGTCAAGAAGCGTCGGCTGTTACCACATTACATAAAGGCAAGGAGTCGACACCAATTTGGCAAAAATTCAGATCATGCGTATAATCACAGCTTTTAAAGCTTTTTTCAAAGCTTTGTTTAATAAAGAATTTGCCGAAAAGTTGGCTCTTCTGCTGGCAGATCGCGAAGTTGTTCAAGAAACTCCGTCCGGAGTACCTTCGCTTTATCCCGGTGCGGTAGGAGTTTTAGCTTTGCTTCAGAGAGAAGGACGGCTTATAGACTTTTTGCAAGAAGATTTAGAGAATGTCCCTGACGCTCAAGTCGGAGCTGTAGTAAAATCTACTGTTTATAAAGGCTGCCGCAAAGCTGTCCAAGAGTATTTGATTCTGGAGCCTATCCGTACCGAAGAAGAAGGTATAGAAATTACTGTAGAAGACGGCTTCGATCCAGGCGCAATTCGTTTGGTAGGCAAAGTAGAAGGCGATCCGCCCTTCAAAGGGATCTTGCGTCACAAAGGCTGGCGCTTACAAAAAGCCAATTTGCCCCAAAGCGCTCAGGACGAAGATTCAGACGTTATTTGTCCGGCTGAAGTAGAGTTATAGCCTGGTAAATTGGGACTTTTATAAACTATTCTGGGAGACGTTTGCATATGATTATAGGTATAGACTTGGGAACAACAAATTGCGCTTTAGCTTGGTCTGATCCGGAATCCATTTCAGCACAAGCGAAGGCAGCTAAAGAGACTCCTCCTATAAATCATTTTGCTGTTCCTCAGCTTACCTATCCGGCTACAGTAGAGCCACGCAAGACTCTGCCTTCATTTCTTTACTTCCCCGGCTCCCACGAATTGCCAGCCCATAGTATCGAATTGCCTTGGGATAAAGAGGCCAAAGACATAGTCGGATATATGGCCCGTGAGCAAGGCGCTAAAGTTCCCCACAGAGTTGTTTCTTCAGCCAAGTCTTGGCTTTCTAGTGAGCAAATAGATCGCAGTGCTCCTATTTTGCCTTGGAACGCTCCCGAAGAAGTGGAGCATATCTCCCCCATTGACGCTTCGGCTCGTTATTTGGAGCATTTACGTTCAGCTTGGAATTTTGAACACCCCGATCAGCCCTTAGAAGATCAGCAAGTCGTTTTAACTGTACCTGCTTCCTTTGATACGATAGCTAGAGAACTAACCGTTCAAGCAGCTCAAAAAGCTGGCATCAAAAATTTAACCCTCTTAGAAGAGCCTCAAGCCGCTTTTTATGCTTGGTTGGTTAACACTGAAGAAGATTGGCGCTCTCAAGTAGCAGTCGGAGACAAAATTTTAGTATGTGATATAGGTGGAGGAACTACCGACTTTAGCCTTATTACTGTAGCCGACCAAGGCGGCAGCTTGTGCTTAGAGCGCTCAGCTGTAGGAGATCATCTCTTACTTGGCGGCGACAACATGGATCTGACTTTGGCTGTGTATATGCAGCAAAAGCTAAAATCAGAGCGTAAAATTAAGCTTGACGCTTGGCAAATGCAAGTCCTCACCCATGCTTGCCGCACAGCCAAAGAGCAACTGTTACAAGAATACGCCGAGGAAGAGTGGAGCGTCACCATTCCTGGACGCGGCAGCAGCTTAATAGCTTCTTCCATTGCCGACTCCTTAAGCCGCCAAGTTACCGAGCAACTAATTGTAGACGGATTCTTCCCTAAATGTTCCCTTGATGAACAAGCTGAACGGTCTCGTCAAAGTGGTTTACGCGAATTGGGCTTGCCTTTTGAATCGAATCCGGCTATCACCAAACATTTGGCCAGATTTTTGGCAGCCAATAAACCAGAAGATGGCTCCGCTCCCATTTTTGCTCCTACAGCAATTCTCTTTAACGGAGGCGTGCTGAAAGCTCCCATCTTGCGCCGTCGTTTATTGGAAACGGTAAACTCTTGGTTAGAATCTGTGGGAGCTCCTCCCGCCAAAGAATTAGTAGGAGCGGACTACGACTTGGCCGTAGCTCGCGGAGCCGTGCGCAGCGGTTTGGCTAGTCAAGGTTCTGGAATAAGAATTAAAGCCGGTACCAATCGCTCTTATTATGTTGGTATCGAAACTTCCATGCCAGCTGTTCCTGGTCTTGTTCCTCCCATTAAAGCTTTATGCGTCGCTCCTTTCGGCATGGAAGAAGACTCACGCGAGCGTCTACCTAATCGCAGTTTCGGCCTGGTCATAGGCGAACTGGCTGAATTTAGATTTTTAGCTTCCACTTGTCGACAGCAAGATAAAATTGGTGACTTAATCGACGATTGGGAAGACGATATAGAAGAATTGCCTTCGTTGCAAATTACTTTACCGGCTGAAGCGGGAGAAATTGGTAAAGTAGTACCAGTTACTTTAGAAACTTATGTAACCGAAGTAGGTACCTTAGAAGTTTGGTGTTGCCAAGACTCCATTCCTAAATGGCGCTTAGAGTTTGAAGTACGCAGCAAAGGTTAATAACATACTTTTGACGTAGTTTCGGCCGCTTCACTTGACCTCGTTACAAAAAAATCACCTGTTTTGGCAGGGCTTGCCCCTTATGCTTGGAAAATAGGTGGCTTGTAAGGTCTTTGGAGTGCTATACTTCCGCTGAAACAATTTGGCCGAACCGTGCTTCCAGTTTTTGGAGCAGCGGTACGTCCCTCGTTGTTTTGGCATTTAGACAAGCATTTTCAATACTACGCCAAAAATCCGATTGGATATTTTTTATCACCTATATTTTGCCGACGGAAAATTTTACTCAGTCTGAGAAATTTTCTGCCATCAAAGCGGTTCCGCTCCTGATGAACGGATAGAAGGAGACATATTTATGATCCCTATTTTAGAGCTTCGCACTCAGTACTCTCAAATCCAAGATGAATTGGAAGCAGCCGTACTGAAAGTTCTGCGCTCTACTGCATATGTTTTAGGCCCCGAAGTAAAAGCTTTCGAAGAAGAGTTTGCGGCTTGGAACGGAGTTAAACACGGTATAGGCGTAGGGAACGGCACTGATGCTCTGCAATTGGCAGTGAGAGCCCTAGATCTTAAAGCCGACGATGAAGTTATCGTCCCTTCCTTCACTTTTGTAGCTTCCGCCGGCGCTGTAGCTTTGGCTGGTTCCAAAGTTGTATTTGCCGATATTGACCCTCGCACTTTTACTTTAGATCCGGAAAGCTTAAAGAAAGCTATCACTCCACATACCAAAGCTGTAATTTGCGTCCACCTTTACGGACACGCTGCCGATGTCAAAGCCATTAAGGCTATTTGCCAAGAGCACAATTTAGCTTTAATTGAAGACTGCGCTCAAGCTACCGGAGCTTGCGTAGATGGCAAAAAAGTCGGAGGATTCGGCGATCTCAGCTGTTTCTCGTTCTTCCCCAGCAAAAACTTAGGCGGTATTGGCGACGGCGGTATGGTTTTAACCAATAGCGACGAGTACTTTGAAAAAGTGCAAATGCTGCGCGGTCACGGCAGTAAGGTCAGATACTATCACGAAATTTTAGGCACCAATAGTCGTTTAGACGAAATTCAGGCTGCCGCTTTGCGCGTCAAGCTCAAACATGTCGATGAGTGGAATAAAAAGCGTCGCTCTGTAGCTCAAAAATACACAGAAGCTCTGAAAGACAGCGGAGTGATCACTCCTCTTGAGCGCGAAGGTTTCCATCACGTCTTCCACCAGTACACTATTCGCACTCCTC
The DNA here is from genome assembly GCA_004554425.1 of Candidatus Saccharimonadota bacterium. Classification (GTDB taxonomy): domain Bacteria; phylum Vulcanimicrobiota; class Xenobia; order Xenobiales; family Xenobiaceae; genus Bruticola. The sequence continues at coordinate 14,657 of SFMI01000016.1, forward strand.
ATCGTGACGAGCTTTTCGATTATATGCGTGAAAACGGTGTTGGTCCGGCCATTTACTACCCAGTATGCCTTCACTTGCAAAAAACTTTTGCATCCAGCGGCATGAAGGAAGGCTCTTTGCCAATTTGCGAGCAAGTGCAAAAAGAAGTCATGTCCTTGCCTATGTTCCCCGAACTTAGCGACGAGCAAATTGCCACTGTAGTATCTACAATTAAGAATTTCCCTCGTCATTAGGAGATCTGCGGCTTGGATAATATGTTTCCTTGGTTACGTAAGAATATAATCACTTCTTCCATGCCATTTAGCTTGGAGGCTCAGGTCGATTTGGCTTACGACAGTTGTTCTACTTACGATTTGCAAGACAAATATTTGTTTGGGCAATTCTCTGGAGCACCTGGAATCGAGGAAGCAAAAAATTATTCTTTGCACGATCAACCTGATAAGGCCGCGGAAGCGCTCTTCAATCACTTCCGCGACCGCAGTCGCCCTACGCTATTTTTGCGACATTCAGACACCAAGGAAGTTGCAAATGCGTTTAAATCCTCTCCTTCAGCTGTCAAAGAGCTCAGTGACTCGACGCAGCAAGCGATGAGGCATACTTTTTCTTCTTATCTTTCCAACCAACAAGAAACTTTCACTGGCAACATTGATTGGTTTTCCGATTTTTGCTCTAGAAGCTGGCCTAGAACTGCCGTTAAAGAGCTGAGAAAAGTTTTATCTCCGGATAATAAAGCCAATCTGAGCGAATCTCCCTTAGCCAAGTATCCTTCTTTGGATCGTACCTGGGAGCTAAATGAGCATTATCATTTTCTCACTTTGGCCCGCTCTTATTGGCTTAGCAAACAGGACAAATACGCTTCCGAGATTCTCATTCAAGCGACTGAATGGGGAGCCAGCAATCCTCTTTGGATAGGTGTAAACTGGCTAAATTTTGATACGGTAGCCATCAGGCTGATGAACTGGATGATTGCCGTTGATATGTGTTTACACAGCTCTGCTTTTACGCCCCGTATTTTCGCGAAAATAATGGAAACGATGATCGTACACGGAGCAGCTTTGGCTTGGCACCTTCGCTACGATACAGTTTTATCGTTCCCTGCTGCAGCCTGTCTCTATGTATTCGCAAGCAATTTTCCTGAATTAAAATTATCTAAGCGGTGGCGTTCAGTTGCAGAGTCTAAGCTTTTAGACCTTATTGAACGTGAGTTTGGAAGTAGCGGGTTACATTTAAGTGGATCTTTATGCGCTCATTGTGCGGCTTTAGAATGGATGCTATTGCCTGTATTGCAGCATGTAAGCAATCATACCCAAACTCCGCAATATTTATCAGAAGCGCTGCGCATTTCTCTTGAAGCTTTGCAAGCTATTAACGGCACCAATAAAGTAGCTCCTCATATAGGCACATTTTGTGCTCCAGGATTTATGGGAAGGCAATCCTCTATATCCGAGTATATTCAGACTTTATTATGTCTGGGTGCCATAGTTTTCGACCATGACGAATTCTTATGTGGCATAGAGCGTATGCCTGCGGAAGTGTCTTGGTGGGTAGCTCCTACTCCAGAGCTCACCGCCAAATTTGGTGCTGGTCGAGGAGATTATTTTCCTGAAGAGACAAGTTTTTATTTCGTTGCCAATGGTATAGGCAGTGTGCGTGATCATTGGGGAGCCAACAGTTCTCAGGCCATTATAAAAGGTTGTCCAACTGCCGATCTAACTAAAGGTTTTTATAAAGCTCCCAATTTACACCAAGCTGTGCCCCAGCCACATTGTGATTTCTTATCAATATTTTTAACTATAGAAAATGAGCCATTCCTTATAGATGCTGGTTTTTCCACTATTTCTAGCAGCGCTTATCCTTATTTAAATAGCTTTTTTGCCCATTCCGCTCCCACACTTGCCGAGGAAGTTTCGCCTTTTAAAGTGGCCTATTTGGGAGATTTGAACGCTTCCGAACGCATAGATTTTCCTGACAATATAACTGAGATACATAAAGAGGGTTACGTTTTTTGCTCTCCTTTGTATAGGGAAAGAAAAGGAGGAGCGGATGTACTCTTGTGGACAAGGCGTCAAGCTCATCTAACTAACGGTTTAGTTTTAAGTTTAAGACGTGAGCTTCTTTTTAAGCCTACAGAACAAAGATTGATAATTCGCGATACCGTAGAAGGCGATTTTCAAGGGCAGACGGTAGGCTTTGAAAGCAGCTTACTCTTCGCTCCCCACCTCCGCTTAATAATGCGCGGCGATATGGGGTGCAAAGTTTTAGGCGAAAAATTGGCTGCACGAGTTATGCCCTTCTTCCCTAAAGGTGCTCGCCATCTTCATGCCAAAGGAATTTCCAAACCCTCTCCCACTGGCTGGTATTACAATTATAAAATGCTACCTACAGATCAAATACGTTTTTTCAGCAAAATACAACAACCAGAAAAGATTTATTTTGTGATCGACTGGACTGGTCACGAGCCTCAACGCTTTAAAAAAGCCGAATTAGATAAAATGTTTGATTAGTTGGTTGTATAGAAAATAACAAACAATTATTTTTATAAGTGAGCAAAAAAATAACGTTCTGCAAATGAAATATAGACAGAACGTTATTTTTTATTTTAATAGCAACTTATTTTACAGGCTGAAAAACTCTAAAGGAAGTGCCATATCCTTGAGTCATTTTGCGAATAACGTCAGAAGCTTCTCTACCATCGCCTAAAGAGATGCAAATATGGCCATGCTGCCTACTAGCACCGTTACCTCTATTCCAAACGACAACATAACCTGCAGGCAAATTGCGAAGATCTGATTCTGAAACACTAATTTCTTTGAAGTTACTATTGCGGGCTAATTGATCGGCAGCCATATAAGCACTGGCGCCACCAACTCCAGTAACTCCATGGCGCTCTAAAGCTTGGCGCACATATTTGAAGCACCAGCCGCCGCTACCTGTGGCATGAGACTCTGCGTCAGCAGCTAAAGCCTTGCCCCAAGCGGTACCCTTAACGTCTTTGGCACTTACTTTTGAAACTGCGGAAGAACCAGCACTAGAAGAAGCGCCAGTAGCTCCAGAAGCAGCAGAAGAAGAGCCCATAACACTGGAAGTTAAAGAACTCATATCCATAGCTTTAGCTAAATCGCCGTATTGTGCAGAGGCCATATTACAAATAGCGGTAATCTGGTCGTCACTCATACCAGGACAAAATTGCTTAAAATATGTTTTTAACATATTGGCAGCAGTGGACATTACCTGATTGTTGGCAGAAGAAGAACTGCTGCCCTTATATTGCTTGGCAATTTCACCAACCATGGAAGCAAAATCGGCACTGCCAGAAAGTCCCAAAGAGGCACTGCTGCCAGAACTTCCAGAGGCCTGACCAGACAAGTAATCAGACAAAGAGCCAAGGTTGGCCAATCCATCAGTTCCTGCTGTAGCTAAAGAACTAAGAGAAGCGCTATCAAGAGCAGAAACAGCAGTACTATTAACGCCAGTGCTTGCACTATTGGAACTGGTTGGCAATCCCGCAACACCTTGCGCAGCCAAGAAATTCATGGTGATAGATGGCAAAGACATAACGCACCTTCCAAACCTAAAAAGTAGTTTCTTATGTATAACGACAGCTTGCCAAGGCGTCTAGACTTTTCTTTATTATTTCTTTATTTGCATCTAATCTTAGTCAAAAGAAAACTCCCCCCGAGCTAAATTTATACTCGGAGGGAGTTGTTATTGCAAAGCTATATAGTGCTATTTACTTATTTTTGAGCGGCGCAGTTGATATAGCCCATAACTTTGCTACTGCTCAAGCTGTAGCTTCTTCTGGCCACGGAGTCAGAAGAGTTACCTTCAATGGTATAAACCTTACCGTTGGCGACTTTTTCTACGATACCAATGTGATCGGAAGTACCATCACCCTGCCAGTCGAAGAGGATCGCGTCACCAGCTTGAGGAGTGTAAGAACCGCGACCAGCCCAAATATTTTCTTTTTTGGCCCAGTTTACGATAGTGGGACAATAGTTGACGTTGGAGCAAGAAGAAGTATCCAACACGCCATGGTCTTTGAGCATATTCATTGCCCAAGCAGCGCACCAAGGGGTAGTCTGGCAATTGATACCACTCTTTTTGGTGATTTTGTTAATAGAAGCAGCATTGGACTGCTCAGTCATACCAACCATAGCGCCAGCATCGGAAAGCAAACCGCTTACGCCCTTATTGGCGCCGTAGTTGCCATTGTTACCTACACTGCTAGCACTGCCAGAGCTGCTGGCACTGCCGGTAGAAGAAGAGCCCATAACGCTAGAAGTTAAGGAACTCATATCCATGGCCTTAGCCAAGTCACCATACTGAGAGGCAGCAAATTTGCAAATAGCAGAAATTTGCTCATCGCTCATGCCAGGGCAGAACTGTTTGAAGTAAGTCTTCAGCATATTGGTAGCGCTAGTCATTACGTCGCTATTGGTGCTGGAGCTGGAAGAAGACTTGCTAGCAGAAGAAATGCTATCAATAATAGCCTGAGTAAAATCTGTAGAAGTAGAAAAACCAGCAGCAGAAGAAGCAGACATACCAGAAGCGGAAGTAATCTGGCTAATCTGATCAGTGACAGAAAGATTGGAAGAGGTCAGTTGCTGAATCTGGTCACTAAAAGAAGATGATATAGAATCGATAGAAGAAGAGCCAGAGGAAGCTTTAGCGGCTTGCGCGGCTTGCTGATTAAGCAATTCCATATTCTGCGCGGAGGCAGCCTTAAGAGCTTGCTGGGTAAGAACTCCCATACCACCATTCTGGGCAAGCGTAGCCTGTTGTTGCATATTAGCATAGATGGCTTGAGCATTCTTGTAATCGTTAGCCGTCATCATAGCTATAGTAGAAGCAGTAGATAAAACACCCATGAGAATTACCTCTCTTTTAAAACTAGACTTGTCCTTATTTTCAAGGCACAAGGCCTAAAAGTAAAGAGTTGCAGGCAAATTTTTTATAGAATATTTTTAATTAACTCATCACAAAAAATACCCGCTCTGTACGCACTTCTAAGCAGCTCGCGTACTTTTGCGGGTATTATAGAAAAAGACAAACTTTAGGAAATTTTAACCAGCTATTTGACGTGTTTGTTCTACTCCCTCAATCATGCTTTCTAGCGTAGAATCGAGTTCCTCATCGCTAACTTCGCCACCATTTTGCATGTGTTCACATACATAATAGGCATTTTCTAATTTAGTGAGTCCTTCTTCCATAGCTTCGCGAGATAGAATCAAAGACTCACCTTCTGCTTCAGCGCCATTAAAAACACTTTCTGGCAAAGAGGCGTACCTATCTTTAAGCTCGCCTACAAATTTGCCATATTCATGCAATCCAGCTGAGAACTCGGCCCAAGCATCATTACCTTCGCGCAAAGAGCTTACGCTATCTAAAATTGTTTGCACGCATGTAGGTAACATGGGCAATAAACAATTATTCTCAGTCCCTACTTCACTGACGATACGCTCAGGCAGCCTCGTTCCACAAGAAGGACAACGCTTATCCCATTCACTGACTTCACAACCACACTTAGGGCAATGCCAAACTTGTTGTGCAGCCAAAGCTTCTTGTTTAGCTTTAGCTTCTTTATATTTTTCTATCAGTACATCACCAGTCGCTTTTAAAGCTTCTAAGGCGGCAGGTAATTCTTCTACAGATTGACATTCGCAAACTCTAAATAAATTATCTAAAGCTTCGCAATAATCTTCTATATGCTCAGGCAAAGAGTTGCAAGCGACCAGCTTATCAAAAGATGGGCGCAAATAGTCGAGACGATTTTCCAACATTTCCCAACCACGACGTCCCTCAACCACGGCCTGACCAGCTTTAAGGACTCCATCAATGCTGTCAAATTCAGAAATCTTTGCCTTGGAATTTCTTAGTTCTTCGAGCTTGGCTAAGCTTTTTTCAGTTTCTTTCAACTGATTGACCAGAGCATTAACATCACGTACAGCGCCTTCGACATCATCGTCTTTTAAATCACAAATGAGAGAAGAAAGCACACCACCGACACCTTCAATATCGGCATAAACTTGAGCGATATGTTCCAGTTCTTCTTCGTTGTAGTCATAGCCGCGCACACTGTACTTAAAAGCCAGTACAAAAGCAGACATAACAACATCGCATTGGTGTAATTCTTCACGAAGCTGGGAAAGAGGTTCTTTATTGACTATACAATGTTCCAAACCACTTACAAAAGTACGCAAATGGGGAATCAATTTGGGGAAAGAATCATCTAGCTTAGGCAGCTTATCTACCATGGTACCTCCAATGAGCTGTGTCATGTGCACGCAAAAGAGAACTGATTACTTTTTAGAATTGCGATATTTTTGAGCCAAACCGCCCATGCCACGCATTTCTTTGACCGCTTTAACCATAACTTCCAAAGCACATTGCAAATGGAACCTGTCGACAGGTGGTTCAAACTCCTCCAAAAGCTCAACGGCTTTAGAGAGATTTTCTATGCAAGTATTAGCTAAATCTATGATGCCATCAATATTTTCGCGTTCTTCCGGAGTGGTCTTAATTTTAGAAGAAGCCATTTTATTGATACGCGAATTGGCATCGGCTACACGTCTACGCAATTCTCCCACAACACGTTTGAAAGGACGAATCATCTTGGCATTATTGGGAAGTTCTTGAGCGATATCCATAATACGCTGTACATATTCTGGCATGCCTTCATAAGCCGCTTCGCCTTTTTCAGAATCTTTGTCGGCTGTAGAATCTCGCTCAAATTCTTCTGGCATCCTGGCGCCGCAAGAGAAGCACTTCTTACTACCCTCGATCATAGGCTTACCACAATAGGGGCACAAAACTACAGAGGAAGTATCGGTGTCTATTTGACTATCTTGGAAGTTGACCAGATCTTCGCCGCTGGATTTTACTTCTTCCAGAACTTTTGGCAAAGCTTCTAAATTTCGCTCGTTAAGTACCTCAACGAGGCGCTCCAACGCTCTGTCGTGGCGAATTAGTTCTTCCGGCAGTCCAGTACCAGAGACGATCTCATTCCACTGAGGAATAAGAGCTTCCAAACGGGCACTCAGAGCTTCCCATTCGGCTCCGTTAGTTTCTAAGACAAAATTGCCCGCTCGCAGTAAACTGTCCACCACCGGCACTTCGGAATAAATATGGCTATCGCCAACAGCGGCTTTCAAGTCCATATTTAATTCTTCCAAATCTTTTAAGTGATCGTAAATATTGGCCACACAAGAAACGGCCGCAGCTGTAGCATCCATACTCAGAGCTGTTTCTAATTTGGCCAT
>SFMI01000139.1 GCA_004554425.1 Candidatus Saccharimonadota bacterium
GGCCTTTTTTATGGAGCTAATAAGCGAACTTCTTTTTAATTGCGCTCATTCAAAAAATTGAAAACATCTTGCCAAGCACTTTCGGTTTCGCGTCGTTCGGCTTGGGTTACTCCGCTTTTCAGATAGGGAGCATATACTAGGAAGCCGTGCAAACAGTTGGGATATTCCTTATACTGATAAGTGGCGCCGCGCTCTTTTAAAGTTTTGGCTAAAATTCTGCCTTGTTGTACAGGAGTAATATCATCTTGGCCGCCTTGCAAAATAAGTATAGGAACTTGCAATTTTTCGGAAGCAGTCAAGCCGTGGCGAATACTAAAAGATTGAGGCCTAGCTTGAGGGCCGTCACCGTAAGTTCTTCTGGTAATGGGATCTTTACCTAACTTGCCGGCTTTTTTCAAATAATCCCACCAAGAGTAAATATCGGCTACTCCGTAGGCAAAAATTACGCCTTTAATTTCTCCTGGAGCTAAACGTGAGGCAGCCAAAAGGCTTATTAAGGCGCCATGTGAAGCGCCCATGAGATAAATGTTATCGGTTTTTATAACTGAGCGCAGCAAAGGTAAAACGTTTATTACATCATCAACTTCACCTTTAGCTATTTCGATTTGACCTTCGGAGCCATCTTCACCGCGATAGCTGGGAGAAAAGACAGCAAAGCCATGTGAAGCTAAGCGCAAGCTGGAAAGCTCGTGGTATTTAGAAATGCCGGAAATACCATCATGGTTAAAAATAATTAAAGCTTTAGGAATGGCAGATTTAGTGGCGGTATAGAGTTTGCCTTTTACTTTTAACTTGCCTGAAGGGTAAGTCCATTCCTGAATATTTATTCCCTGTTGGGAAGGTAAATTGCGAATGGAGACATTATTACCGGCTTGAGCTTGATCTATTGTGCTTACTAAGCAAGCAGCCCAAAATAAAAAGAGCAAAGAGAAAACAAAGAATTTGTGCCAATTATTTTTCATAGCCTGCTTTTCTTGGCTCTATTCCTGGCCCCTGCCCAACAGCTGCTTGTAGTTTTTCGGTCTAAAGACGCTGATAGTGTACGGCCCGCTCATTAGCCATGTGGTGCTACAAGTTTTGGCTGCGGGCTCATGTTCATGTCGGCTGGCTTCAGCAGCGGCTCTTTCAGGCTCGAACTAGCCTGACGGCCAAAAGTTCTTTGCCTTCCAGCGCCGCTGTCTCCGCCTGTTGGTTAAAAACTACACTTTTTGTATGCTTACAGTTGAGGTAGATGGTCAAAAAGGGATTATTATCAGGGCAGGGAATGCAGGAACGCTTATTTTTTAGAAAGGTAGGCGGACAAAAATTATGCCTAGTTTTTTATCTCTGCATTATTACATTCCTCATTATATAACCGCTCTCGTTATTTTAGCCGTAATTTATTATTCATATGCAACTACTAACGGAGCCCATCGCTTTGGTATGCATGTGGGCAAGCGTGTAGGCGAAGCTGTGATTATTGCTATTGCTGGTTTCTTGCTTCCTAATGTCAAATTTGGCAGTGTGCCTGGCTTAAATTTACTTTGGTCAGATCTTAACCTTTACCAATTGGCCATTGTGTGGGGCGTTATCGGTTTGGTAGTTTCTTCGATTGCTTGGTTCTTTAAACATGATTTTAACGATCACAGCAGTAAGCTCTATGTTGGTCAAGCTGACAATGAAGTGCGTCGTACTGTAAATGTGGTAGTTACTCATGAAGTTGTCACCCGTGAAGATGATGAAAAGAAAGCTGCCGACGCTAAAGAAGACAAGAAATAAATTTGCAACATAGATAGGCCTAGAGAAGTGCATATACTTATAACTAATGACGACGGTATCGACGCTCCTGGCATTAAAGCTTTGGCTGCCGAGTTCGCTACCATTCAAGATGTACAAATTACTGTTGTAGCTCCCCATTTGCAGCGCAGCGCTTCTAGCCATTCGCTGACATTCCATGACCCTCTGCGCATTTACAGACAATGGGAAGAAGGCAATATACGTTGGTTTGCCGCCAGCGGCACTCCTACCGATTGCGTTATGCTTGGCTTATATAATATTTGTGGTGAAAAGCCAGATTTTCTGCTTACTGGTATAAACCGCGGAGCCAATATGGGCTACGATATTTCTTATTCGGCTACAGTTTCTTCCGCTTTGGAAGGGATCGTCATGAAAGTGCCTTCTCTGGCCGTATCTTTGGTAGGTCGTAACCCTCAGCGTTACGATATGGCTGCTCGCTGGGCTCATCGCTTATTCGATAAATGGCAAGCTTCTGAAATTAGCGTTCCCCATCATTCGATATTAAGTATGAACGTTCCCGATATTCCTGAGGAAGAAATAAAAGGCTTACTTTTTACTCGCCAAGGTAAGAGCATTTACCATCAAGACGTTAAGCAATTTACCGATCCTTGGGGTGGAGAGTATTATTGGATTCATGGTGAGCTTCCTCAGGGAGAGCTTGAGGAAGGTACCGATTTTAAAGCTATACATGACGGTTACGTTTCAGTTACGCCCGTACAAATGAGTTTTACTGATAATGAAACTTTAGCCGATTTAAGGAAAACTGCTTTAAAATTTTAGTTTTAGTGAGGAGCTATGGCCCAAGCAAAAGAGCAAGATCAAGTAACCGGTTTGCCTTTTTTGTCTTCGATTTACGATTGTATTGCTAAGACTGTGCATAAGGGGCAGGCTGTAGGTTTTGTATTTTTTGATATAAGGCAATTTCGCGTTCTGGTAAAAAAACAAGGCGATGAAAAAGCTCGCTCAGTTATGGCTGCTTTAGGCAAAGAGCTTAAAGAAAAATATCGTACCATTTGTCGCGAAGATGATATTTTGGCTATTTCTGAAAAAGATGAAGATTGCTTCGTCTTGCTTCTTTTAGCAGCTCCACGTATTTTGCCTAATCTGACTGAAGCCTCTGTCAAAAAAGCTTCGCAACGCATTCTAAAATTTTTTAATGCCTCTGCTGGAGAAGTAGCTGCCAGATTTAATTTAGATGGCAGTTTGGAGTTCCATAGCGGCTATAGTTTGATTCCTGCCGAGCCCGATACTCCTATCGAACGTCTGGTATTGGAAGCTCAGCGCGAAGCTTATCGCAAAAGTGAACTGAGTGATATTCTGGTCAATTTCCTTTCCAATATTACCCACGAATTGCGTACTCCGCTTACTTGTATAAAAGGATACACAGAAACTCTTCTAGATGGTGCTTTAGAAAATAAGGAACTGGCTTGCCAATGGTTGCGTATTATTAGCCAAGAGGCCAACCGTTTGGAAAAGCTGATCAGCGATTTGGCTGATATTTCTATGATCGAAGCGCAGCAATTCGAGTTCCAGCGTGAAGCTGTCGATCTTGCTTCATTAGTGCGCCACGCGATTGATGTTTTACATATAAGTGCCGTTAAGCATGAAATCGAAATCAGCTTCACTTGCCCCAAGAATTTGCCTTTAATGATGCTGGATCCGGGAAGAATTAGCCAAGTTATCCTAAACTTATTGGATAATGCCATAAAGTATTCAACCGGCCATTCCACCGTAAAAGTTGTTATAAAACAGCCTAGCGATTCTGTTGTGGAGCTGGAAGTGCATGATCATGGCCCTGGCATTCCGGAAAGCAAATTACCTTATATTTTTGAGCGTTTTTATAGAGGAGGTACCGACCGAGACGTTTACGGTCGCGGTTTGGGGTTAGCTATAGTTAAATGTATAGCTGAAGCTCACGGTGGACAAGTGTCGGTAAGCTCAGTAGTTGGACAGGGGAGTGTTTTCACTCTTTCTTTGCCAGTAATAAAGGCCGATTGATTATTTTGCCAAAGTTAAAGTAATAGATTATTGCGGGAGTTTTTTTATGCATACTTATCAGCTTTTGGGCGTTAAATTTCATGCTGTCACCATGGAAGAAGCTCTGCATATTATGGAAAGCTACTTAGAAGAAGATAAGCCTCATCTAGTAGTTACTGTAGGGCCGGAAATGATTATGCGTGCTCAGCAAGATGAAGAGTTTAAGCGCATAGTTAATGAAGCTGATTTAGTTGTTGCCGATGGTAATGGCGTTCTCTGGGCGGCCTCCCGCTGTGGTATTAACGTACCTGAAAGAGTGGCAGGTGTCGAACTTATCGAAAAATTTGCCGAATTGTTATCCAAACGCCAGTCCAAGGATGGACTTTTCCTTTTGGGAGCTGCTCCTGGAGTAGCCGAAAAAGCTGGCCAGAAGTTACAAGAGTTTTATAAAGATCTGCCCTTAGTCGGAGTTCATGACGGTTTCTTCAAAGATGAAGCCAAGGTTGTAGAAGAAATAAAAGCTAGCGGTGCTAAAGTGATTTATGCAGCTTTAGGATCTCCCAAGCAAGAAAAATTTGTGCGTCAACATGGACAAGAAGCTGGACTCAGAGTCGGAGTAGGTGTAGGGGGAAGCTTTGATGTTATTTCTGGTCTGAAAAAGAGAGCGCCCAAATTTTTTATTAAATTGCGCTTAGAATGGCTTTACAGAGCGTTGGCAGAACCTAGTCGCTGGCGTAGAATATTAGCTGTACCAAAGTTTATGTGGCTAGTTATAAAAGAAGGTCGGGGGGCTGTCACAGAATGGAAAGAGAAAGAGTCTTAGTTATTAAAGATCGTCCCTGGTGGGA
>SFMI01000140.1 GCA_004554425.1 Candidatus Saccharimonadota bacterium
AAGAGCGATAATCGCTATTATCAAGAATATGCTCCAAGCCATACTGAGGAACCAGCTTACTCTTCTTCAGGCACTGAAAGCTATTCTGGAGCTGATTCTAATTACGATAGCTCCTACAACGATGGTAGTAGCTATCCACAAGTAAATAGTGACGGTACTGTTAGCAATTCTAATCGCGAATTTGGCTCTACTGCGGAAGAGCAGCCTCATGCTGAAGAGTCAACTCCTTTAGCTGCACCTGAAGAATATGTAGCTCCAGAAAGTACTGAAACTGTTGAAAGTAGCATTGTAGAACAAGCTCCTTTGCCTCCAGCAGAGGACTATAGTGCTCCCTTACCTGAAGAGGTAGAGGTTCCTCCTGTTCCTTCCAGTTCGGATAGCTACTAACAATTAGTTGCACTTAGCTTCAAAAAAACAAACAAGAACGGCTTCCACATTTTTTGTGGAAGCCGTTTTTGTTTAACTAGGTAGCAAAAGCTAAAACTTACTTATTTAGTTTTGTATAAACTGAGTCCACGTTCACTATAAACTACAAAGTAACTGCCATCATCGGATAAACGGGTGACACCAAAGCGAACGGTCTTGTTACCGATACCGGCAGTAGGTCTCAATTTCCAACCAGTAGATTCGTCGGCATAATAGTAAGTGGCTCTGCCAACACGGTTTTTGGTGTCGGTGCAAAGTACGGTGCTACCATCTTCAGACAGGAAGATGTTTTTGTAAGCATCTTCTGTATCGTCGGCGATAATAGTCTTTTTCTGAGTTTTAGCGTCATATATAGCTAACTGGTAAAGATACTCATCAAATTGAGTGGGCTCTTTAAATGTCGGAGGATTCCAAACGTAAAGTTTGTAATTGCCATAAGGCTTATTGTTTTTACGATCCTGGGCAACATAAAAAGCGCAATCAGTATTATTAAATACTATGTTTTGCGGTTTTAACTTGGCTTCTTGAAGCTCTACATCATAAACGCGATCAAAAGCTAAAACACCCTTTTGATTGGGATCTAAAGTAGCTGTGCAGTCTACATCTGAGAAGCTCTCACCATCGTAAAAGTAGCCCTTAGATCTCCGGATTAGCACGGAAACCAGGCTTACCGTCTTCGTGCTCCATGAGAGTTTCCAACTTGCCAGTTTCCATATTTAACTTGGCAAAAGTGGCTCCGGAACGAGTAACAATGATCATGTCCTTCTGATCAGGAGTGAGCATAGTAAAGTCTATATTGGTGACGGGTTTTCCTAAAGGAATATGCCTAATTTTGTCTTTGCTAAATCTACCATTAGCAATAGGAATCACAACCAATTCCATCACATAGCCCTGACGAACTTGCTCTATATTGGGGTTCCTTTGGGTAAAATAAACGAAATCACCTTTATGGCTAAAGCCGTTTAATGTCGTGTAAAGATTGCTTGCCCCCATATCATTGGCTCTAAGCTTTTGGTTATCTAAACGATCTTCAGCAAAAGCTTGACCGGCAGCTAAGGACAATATGCAAGCACCGGTAATCAGACCAGCGGCAAATTTGTTCATCATGGTCGATTATATCCTCCATCTCAAAAAAGAGTGTTTTCAAAAAACTTAAGTTCAACTCTAATGAGAAAACATATCAATGTATATATTTTGTTATCCCAAAGAAATATCCTAGTGATTTTTAGGTGGGTTATAATAAAATACTTATACCCAAAATATATAAGGGCACTAAGCCGACGAAGCCCAGTGCCCTTACACTCTAGCGAAAACTAATGCTTACTTTTTGAAGTACTCATCCCAGTGCCAAGCCAATTCGGTGAGCGTTCTTACGCCTACACCAGTAGGACCAGCGGGATAATATTTCCAAGCTTTGCTGCGCCAAGCCGGACCGGCAATATCCAAGTGAGCCCAAGAGGCTGTTTCGGGTACGAACTCTTTTAAGAAAAGTCCAGCTGTAATAGCTCCAGCAGTGGGGCCGCCTACATTGTTCAAATCGGCAAAAGGTGTGTCGAGCATTTCTTTATACTCCAAAGGAAGAGGCAACTTCCAATAAGATTCGCCCTGAACTCCGCCGGCAAAGGTTATAGCGTTAACCAATGAGCGATTATTGCCCATAATGCCGGTGAAAGACTCACCTAAGGCACGAACGCAAGCTCCGGTAAGAGTGCAAATGTCGATAATGTGAGTAGCGCCCAGCTCTCCAGCTAAAATAAGGCCATCGGCCAGAACTAAGCGTCCTTCAGCATCGGTATTTTCTACATGAACTGATTTGCCGTTCTTATACATGACAATGTCGCCAGGGCGCTGAGCTTTGGCATCGGGCATATTTTCGGCGCTGCAAATAATAGCTGTAACTTTAATGTTGGGGCGAAGAGTACCCAAAGCTCTCATAGTAGCCAAAACGGCAGCTGCGCCGGCCATGTCGCCTTTCATTTCGTGCATTCTAGACGCAGGCTTAATGCTAATGCCGCCGGAGTCAAAAGTGAGCCCTTTGCCAACCATAGCAAAGTGGGGAATAGACTCACCGTTTTCTTCCTTCTTGCCTTTTTGAGGATCATAAGTGATAGCAAACATGCAAGGAGGATACTGAGAACCGCTACCAACTTTAAGGTGACCATTGAAACCTTCTTCTTTTAAGCGCGGCTCATCGTACTCTATAAAATCATAATCAAACTCTTCAGCTAATTCTTTGCCCATAGCGCAGAGAGTTTGAGGATTTATAACGTCGCCGGGCTCGCAGCAAAGATTTCTAGCCATGTTGACGCAATTGGCTAAGACTAAGCCTTCAGCTAAAGCACGTTCGGCAGGCTGATATTCACTGACAGCAAAAGAGACGGTCATCTTTTCAGAGATGTCTTTTTTATCTTTTTTGTATCTGTCGAAAGACCACAAGGCCATGCCGGCAGCTTCGGTGGCTTTGCCCACATACTGGAGACCCATAGGGCTATTTAAAGCAAAAAGCACGTTATAGCGTTTTGCTTCGGAGGCGTACTTAATGGCGTTAGCTACGCAAATTTTGACAACTTCTGCGGTGCTGAAGCCTTTGTAATCTCCGGTGTAATAAGCGAGAATGGTGCCGATATTTTCGCTCTGGCTGGGCTCGAAGAATAAGTAAGAACCGCTGCGATTATTGCTGTCGTATTCAGCTTGTAAAGCTTCTACTTGGTTTTTTATCTTTTCATCTTCGATATCAAAAAACTTCTCGTTCTTATCTAAAATGAGTACCAGCAAATCTGCTTTCCACTCGTTAAAGGGAGTGGCTATCGGTTTTATAAACATTGTGCCTCCGACGTAGTAAAGTTTGTGGCACGACTTGAAAGGGCCAACATAATTTAGAAGGCGCGTTGACGCCTAACCAGCGACTGCGCTCCGCAGCTTTTGGGAAATTAACCAATGATTCCTGCCGCAAGCTTAGGTAGGTTTAATTTTAACAAACTATTAGAACGGTAAACGGCTTGGCAAAGGGAAGAAACCGTCAGTGCGGAAATAGCCTTTTGGCAAGTTTATCGGTTTAAAGTTGAAGGAAAATATAATTGGCCGATAAGGAAATTGTTTCGTATTTTAGGCTGCTTTGTGAAGGAGAATATAAACAACGTTATGCTAAAGCAAAAGTTATTTATCTGGGGAGTCGTATTCGCTGCAACAGGAACTTTGTGTAGCGCTGTCAGATACAGCGAAGCTAAGGCTTATTCGCCTTCTTCCGAGGTACAGTACGCTTATGCTACCAGTCTTAACGATGAAGTTCAATTGCTGGCCCAACGTGGCGAAAATACTCCAAAAACAAGCAAAGATTCCGGAAAAGAACGCAAGGAGCGCAAGAACTTTACATCCAAACGGCAGCGTAATAAAATGGCCCAGGAACGTGAGGGGCATGATACTCAAGTCGATTTTATCGATTCGGAGGATGGCTACTGGAATGCCAGGGGAGGAAATGCCCCCCAATTCGGTGATGGAGGCTCAATCAATTCTGTTATGTTTGAGAATCGCCCTGGGCGCAGAGTTAAAGAACTTCCGTCCGGACCGGTGCGTAACAGCAATGTGGAAGTTAAGGGAGGAAAGTCCACAGAGATCACTGTAAACGGACGTCCGGTTCACCTAGATAAGGCTAAAGATAAGAAAACAGAAAGATAATAAAGCAGATAAAAAGTAACAACTTCAAGTGACGAATCTTAATAAGATGATTGTTCGTTGCTTGTTGAGGTATATTTCTTAAATTTCTGTGGGCAGGTTCCATTGGGCCTGCTTTTTTAGGTGGTGACAATTATGGATGAAATGACTATGGCTGCTGGAGCAGGTACTGCCGCAGCAGTTTTTCCTTGGCAAGCTTGTTTATTGCAATTGAGCGGAGGTACTGTAGCCGGTTTGGCTGTGGGATATTCGCTCAAAGCTGCTCTCAGAGCCGCTCTTTTGGTTTTGGGATCTATTATTCTTCTTATGGCTCTTTTAGCTCACACTGGCTTTATAACTGTCAATTGGGGAGCAGTTTGTGGCTCAATAGAAAGTGGTACCAAAGCTGCCGGAGAATTAGTCAATAATTTAGCTTCCCAACTCTCATCTTCAATGGCTGGTTTTACTGCTGGAGCTATTGGTGGCTGGAAAATGCACCGCTAGCTGAGCTTTGTTTGGAGATAGCTGTAGAAAGGGCCGCTCCTTAGCTAAGGTTTTTTGTAACTTTTTGGCTTTTTTAGAAATATTTTGCGGCTCTCTCTATAGCTTCTTTCTTGATAAGGGCTTAAGATTGTCGTGCTTGGCGTTAAAAACGTCGACTTGCAATTATATTGTTAATTACTCGAATGATAGTTCTTTTGAGTATATGGGAGGACTGTTTTGAATCCTGAGCTGATTAGAGCTTTCGTCTTTATGCGTAAAGACCCCAAATTTACTGTTAAGCTGGCTATATTGGGCGCAGCTATGTTTGTGCCAATTGTTGGCTGGATCTTAGCCTTGGGCTATTGCGTAATGCTATACCGCAACTACATAGATGGCAAAGACGACGAAATGATTTTGCCAGAGTGGGAAGATTTCGGCAATTATGTTTTTAAAGGTGTTTCCTTAGCTGCAGCTTTGGCTTGTTATGCTGCATTTTTTGTGGGCTTAGGGTTGGCTTTAGCTTTCGCTTGTGGAGCTCCGTTGTTGGTTGTCAATGCTGTAGGAGGAGAAGGGGTCAGCGTTTTTACTTCTTTGCTGCTCTTCATTGTTTCTTTTGCGGTAATCTTTATAGCTTTGCTCATTACCGGAGCTGCTTTCAGCTTCTTTAGTGAAAGTTTAACCGTTTCCGATTGCTTCAAGGTTTTAGATGTTATCCAGCGCGTTACTGGTTTGGGAGTCAACTATTACATATTTTGTGCTGTAGTAGCTTTCATTTTTTCTTTATCTATAAAGTTCTTATGGTTTAATGGCTTCTTCTTATGGATTTTGGCTTCGGCACTTCAGGCTTATCTGGCTGTAGTATCTACTTATGGTTTAGCAAATTTAGTTCAAGATACATATCATCCTTCGCTTTATGATCCTACTGATATACATATTGAGCGCTCTGCTAATATGGAATTGGAGCCAACAGAGGATGAAGACAAGTATGGCCATTCTAAACCTGGTAAACATGGTGCTTCCTATTGGGCTAGTCATCGTCCCGATACTTCTATTACTTGGTCTACAG
>SFMI01000141.1 GCA_004554425.1 Candidatus Saccharimonadota bacterium
GAAGTGGACACGCCCGTAAGAATAAGGGTTGCCTAGCAATAGGTGGAAACTTAAATACCAAACTTCTTAAATAGGAGCGTTAGCTCCTTAGAAGCCCATCACCTTTAGGTGATGGGTAGTTCACAGGCAACAGACTGGAAGAAAAAATTCTAGGAAAAAGATCCTCCGCCTGAAAAAGTAGTGATTTTCCTCAATTAGGTCAAATCTTTATTTAACTTAAGATAATCTTCAAGCCACCACTCATTTTTGGGACGACGGCAAGTCTTCTCAGTCATGCGATCATAATCGTAGAAATCGAAGAATTTGATGCCTTCAGGCTGCAAACCGACAAAGCCCATAGTGTTGCCATCAGTATCGAAGATTTTCATAAGTTCGCTTACAGCAGCGTTGGCCAATCTGGCTGAGAGAGTACGATCGAAGGAAGTAGGATCGCCACCTTGCTGAATATGGCCTAAAACAGCTTGACGCACATTAAAGTCGCCTTTGCACTCAGTTTCGAAAATAGCTTCCAAAACACCAGTACTGTAGTTGGACTTTTCGTTATTGATAACCAGAGCCACAGTGCGACCTTCTTCATTGAATTGCTTCTTTAGCTTTTTAATATCTTTTAAAATATCGGAAGCATTTTTGGGGTCTTCATTGAGATAGATATATTCGGCGCCAGTGGCCAAACCGCTCATCTGGGCTAAATAGCCACACTCGGCACCCATGACCTCAATAAGGAAGGCACGTTTGTTAGCCACAGCCGAACGCTTAATTTTGTCTACACAATCGATAATACAATTTAAAGCAGTATCGGCACCAATACTAAACTCACTGCCTGGCAAGTTGTTGTCAATGGAAGCAGGTACACAAATAATAGGAATATCTAAATGATATCCATGGCCGGATCCGTTATTAGTTCTGTATCTCTCTTTGTATAAAGTGTTGACACATTCGTAGGCTTCCCAGCCGCCAATCACGATAATAGCATCGATACCTTTGGCTTTAGCCGAAGCGGAAACTACATACAAATCCGAAGGCTTAAAGCTAGTATGGCAAGTACCTATGCGAGCTCCGCCTTCACAAGCCCAACCAGTTACACTCATCCACTCCAGGAATTCGAACCTAGGGTCGCCGTCTACAGTCTTCTTGAGGCCGGAATCGTGTCCCACAATACCAACTTCATGAGTTGGAGCATTTTGAATAAAGCTGGACAAACCGCCCTGTACCTTAATAACTTCGTGTCCTTGGGCAATCAACAAGCGGGCAACCGTGCGCACAGCCATATTCATACCTGGAGCCGGTGCGCCGCAATGTACAATGGCAATACGTTTGGGATGAGGAATGGTCTTTTTCAGCTCGGTAGCATTGGCGATTTTGAAAAGTTCGTAAGTATCAGCCAAAGAGCGGCTGCGCAATCTTAAAGCGCCATCATCTTCTTCGCTGATACAAGCTTGTTGAGCCTTGTGGGTGTCTTCTACAGCTTGCATTAAAGGAATAGCATCAGGACGGTTGCCCTTCATAACGGCAACAACAGAATGTTGCACCTTTTCTTGCAAAGCGTATTCGACAGCCTCATGGCCAAGCAAACTGCCCAAATTGCGATCGTAAGCCGAAGGTGAGCCTCCACGCTGTACGTGACCCAAAATAGTCACTCGAGCGTCTTCGCCTTTTTGAGTGAGGAATTTCTGTACATAATCGGCAGATATATGCTTGCCATGAATATCACGAGCGCCTTCAGCAATAATAACAATAGCAGCCCGTTTGCCAGCATGACGACCTTTACTTAAGGCGGCATACATTTTTTCTTCCCAGCCATCAGGGCAAGGATCTTCGGGAATAAGTACCCATTCGGCACCAGTTGCCAAACCTGTCATCACGGCTAAATATCCGCAATGGCGCCCCATAACTTCTACTACAAAAGTACGCTGGTGGCTGGCTGCAGTACTGAAAATCGCGTCTACAGCGTCGACAATACGATGTAAAGCGGTATCAGCTCCGATAGTGATATCGGAACCACAAAGATCGTTATCAATAGTACCGGGTAAACCGATTACACTGAGGAAAGGATGCTTTTCTAAGGAGTCGGCAGGCACTTCTCCATTTTCGACCAAACTTTTAACTGTTTCGGCCCACTCGCGGCGCAAGTTTTCAGCACCGGTCAAAGAACCATCTCCGCCAATGCAAATTAAGCGATCGATACCATAGTGCACCAAAGTGGAAATGGCCTTACGGCGCCCTTCAGGCTTGAGCATGGCGTCGCAACGAGCTGTTCCTAAAATAGTACCGCCCAAGTTTATAATACCGCTAACTTCTCCGGCAGTAAGTTCTTTTACGCCACCATTTTCAGGGTGTTGCAAACCGACATAGCCATTATAAATGCCATAGACCTCGGCTCCGCCCTTTATAGCGCTTTTAACAACAGCACGCACTGATGCATTCATGCCAGGGGCGTCACCGCCACTAGTCATAACTCCGATACGCAGTTTTTCCGTCATAAATTCACCCTTATCTAAATCAGATATCGCAATATTGTTTGCTCATTTGGGCCTTTTCCTGCCCTGACTAGCGATTTTGTTTTTACCAAAATCGGTACTTATACATACATATCTTTTTTATTTGTGCACAAAAGCGTTATATTGAAATCAGCCAGTTTATACTTAGCTAAAAGATTCCAACGGGTGGCTTTGGCCAGGGGTTTGATAAGGAGAGTGACTCAAAGCTTGAGCACCTTCTTCAGTCAAAAAGAGCAAATCTTCGATACGACATCCGCCCACTTCAGGGATATAAATTCCTGGCTCTATGGTAGCTGTCATATGCGGTTGGAGCACTAAAGTAGACTCACGTCTAAGTCCGGGCCCTTCGTGTACAGCTAATCCCACGCCATGTCCTAAACTGTGGCTAAAATATTGGCCAAAGCCGGCCTCTTCGATAATATCTCTGGCAATTTTATCGGCCTGTCCGCCAGTGAACCCGGGACGCAAACCTTGTACACCAGCGTCATGGGCTTTCTTTACTACAGACCAAATTCGAATCATTTCCTCGCTCAATTGTCCAACCCAAATAGTGCGGGTAATATCACTGCACCAGCCATTCACAATGCAACCGAAATCTACAGTTACCAGTTCCCCTTCACCGATTTTTTTATCAGTTACTACAGCATGAGGATAAGCGCCGTTAAGTCCTGAGGCTACTATCGTATCGAAAGAGGGTTTGCGAGCGCCACATTTTTGCATTTGATATTCCAATTCGGCACAGAAATCAGCTTCAGTAATGCCAGCTTTAAAGCAAGGTAAAGTTTTTTTCCAAGCTTCATCAGCCACTTGAGCTGCCTTCGCTATAGCTTTAAGTTCTGACTCTGTTTTGACTAAGCGCAATTCATCTATGTCCGAAGACAAGCTAACTAAGCTCTCTACTAAACCTCCTTCGACAAGTTCTTTTTGTAAATTTAAGTAAGCATCTAAAGTTAAGCTACGTCCCTCGAGTGCCAAGCGTCCACCGAGTTTGTGTTCTTTCATCCAAACAGCCAGTGCATGAGCCAAGCTGCGATGCTCATGAGAAATGTATTTGACTAATTCAACTTGCTGGCATTGAGATTCTACCTGAGCCCAATAACGCGAATCGGTTACAACAGCCACATGACCTTCACCAACAAAAACTAACCCGTCAGTGCTGGTAAAGCCGGAGAGATATCTGATGCTTTCAGCCGAAGTAAGTACAGCTCCCTGTAAGTTTTTGGAATTTAATAATTCTTGCAAACGTACAACGGGCGCTTTTACAGTGTTTGACATATTGCTAAACCTCCAAAGCAAAGAGAAAAATTTAATTGTTAGCCGGTATGGAAGCTTCAAAGACAAATTCAGCCGGACCGGTCATCATAACATGACCATTAGCTCCGTAAGCTATAGCCAAACGTCCACCCGGCAAATGGACTACAACTTCCGAACCACACAATCCTAAGTTGTGCGCAGCCACGAAAGAAGCGCAAGCGCCAGTACCACAAGCTAAGGTTTCACCTACGCCGCGTTCCCAAACTCGCATATGTAAATTGTTTTTGTCTTGAGGTATAACAAATTCTACATTTTGCCCATCCTGCGCTCTTTGGGGATCGTCACTAGTATATTCTAACTGTGCTCCGTAAGTAGACACATCAGGCCAAGTAAAACGACGTTGTCTATGTCCATCTTCGTCTTCTGTTTCCATAAGAAAATGGGGCAAAATCAGAGCTAAATGGGGATTGCCCATATTTACTTCCAAGCCTTCGTACTTAATACCATTAGGCAACTCACCCTTGATTTTTTTCAAATCGGTAGGCTCACCCATATCAACTTTTACTAAATATGGATCATGGTTCAAAACGGTAACTTTCTTAACGCTATCGCCTACCTTTACAGCAGTTTCTTCTCCCAAAGCGATCCAGCCCAAACGATTGGCCATAGCAGCCAAGCAACGAATACCATTGCCGCACATACCGGCTAAACTGCCGTCAGCATTAAAAATGACCATATTGATAAAATATTCATCGTCTTTGAACAAGTAGATTAAGCCATCGCCGCCTATTCCATAAT
Source organism: Candidatus Saccharimonadota bacterium (assembly GCA_004554425.1). GTDB lineage: Bacteria > Vulcanimicrobiota > Xenobia > Xenobiales > Xenobiaceae > Bruticola. Next base: position 4,551 of record SFMI01000141.1, read on the forward strand.
GACGATT
>SFMI01000142.1 GCA_004554425.1 Candidatus Saccharimonadota bacterium
ATATTCGTTATTGCTATAGTCGGATATATATTCTACTGGAGCATCGCTATTCCAAGACAAACCATTAATAGTATCACTGGAAGCGGTTAAATAGCTGAGCGGCTGAGCCATATCCCACACATTTTCGATACTTTCACCCATACCGCCGCAAACCGCATGGTAACGCGTATCGGCTAAGAAATTGTTATAGCAAACGATCATGCCTTTCGTGGCTTCAATTTGCGCATTGACGTTGGCATTTTCTACACCAGCGCCGCCATAGACATGGCAATGGACACCAGAGCAAAGATCATATCCTTCTTTATCATGGCGTCCTAAATTCGATAAAGTATAAGAGCGAGCTACACAAGCCATAGCTTTTAAAGCTTCATTGTCGAAGCGAGCAGGCACTTCGCTAGGTACTACTCCCTTGAGATAATCCTCTACAGGCAAAGTATTTATAACAGAAATTGTGTGCGTATTGTCATTGCCCTGACGAATGGCAAAAGTAAGACTTCCGCGATAAGAAGCTTGCACTTGAGATTTTTTCTGCACATTGATGGAAGTTAAAGTACAAACAGTCGGATCACCAGCTAAAGAGGCAGATCCATTACCATAAGTTTCAGCAGCTCGTAAAGTTACAGGCTCTTCACTATTAAAAAGCAAGCGATCTTTTTCATCATAAAAATTGAGCCTTATTTTTTTCCACATAGTAGCAATAAGACGAATTTTTATAACAGAAGCCTGACCATCTGGATAGATAATTCCGTTAGGAGCAGTGAGCTCAGCTTCCTCTAAGATATCCGGCAAGCCAACTTTTATTTCAGTTGAAGGAGAAAAAGCTTTTTGGGTATCTTGGCTAGATTCTATATAAGAAGCTAGCATAGCTTGGTTGCTAGGCTCTTGCTCAGAACTAGCTTTAGACTCTTGAGCATTGGTAAATGCAGCAGAACTTGCTTTATGTTCTTTTATGGCTCTGGCATAAGATACATACATAGTTATCAAGCAAGCTATAAGGGTGAAGATACAACTATATAGAAAGCGCTGTTTATTATTGCTCATGCCTTTATCCTCGCTGTCCTGATTGCAAATTTGCTAAAGCTTCACGCAAGCTGCCGTTGGCTTTTTTTAAGGCTTGCTGAGCTTCCGCAAAGCTTATCTTAGCTAAAGAAGCAGCCATTTCCACTTGACGTTTTACCAGTTTGGCATTGCTAGCTTTGACATCGATCATCATATTGCCCGCACAATGGCCCAAAGAAACCATAACTCCGGTAGAGATCATATTTAAAGCTAACTTGGTAGCTGTGCCAGCTTTTAAACGCGTCGAACCGCGTAAAACTTCCGGCCCCACAGCCAGCAAAATAGGAAAATCAGCCTCTGTCGCAGCTTGAGCGCCTGGATTGCAAAAAATAGCTCCAGTTTCAATTCCAGCTTCACGCAAACGACGCAAACCACCTAAAACAAAAGGAGTACTTCCTGAAGCGGTTATACCTAGAGCAAAATCTCTAGAATTGATAGAACGTTTGCTAAGTTCAACATAAGCTGCTTCCCTATCATCTTCGGCATTTTCTACAGCCTCTATCAGGGCCCCGGGACCGCCAGCAATAATAGCTTGCACTTGCTGAGGATCGGTGCCAAAAGTAGGCGGACATTCAGCAGCGTCCAACACTCCCAGACGACCACTAGTACCAGCTCCAAAGTAAAAAAGACGGCCTCCGTTTTTCAGCTTATCAGTAATAGCTTTTATGCACTCAGCAATAGTGGGCAAAGCCGCTTTAACTGCCAGGACAGCTTTGGCGTCTTCGCTGTTCATAAGTTGCACTAATTCCAAAGGGGTCATTTTGTCTAAATGCAGACTTAGAGGATTAGATGCTTCAGTTAAATTTTGCATAAGCTCATCAATATCACTTTCAAAAAGACAAAAAAGCTTGAAAGCGGCCGCAGCCTTTTCCAAGCTTCTAAATAACTAAGACCAAGCATCTTTGCGGCGTTTTACTTCCACAACAGGCGCTTTATCTTCTTTTATACTCTTATTAAGCTCGGCACGGATCATAATAGCACATAGAAATCCGATAGAAATAATGCCAAAAATATCAGTATCGGTAATTTTACCTTTAAAAAGCCAAACCGAACTTATAAAAATAGCACATAAACTGATACCGGCTCCGAAGATCTCACTGCGCTGAGCATCTCCGTCTTTTATAAAGATGTTGGTAATTTCTTTTAAGTAGCCGCCACCAGGAATAGGATGATCTTTAAGAGCGGTCCAAGGCAAAAACTCACGAGCAACTATCGCTCCTAAAGGAATAAGCAAAGCAGCTATAATCAAAAGAAACCAAACATTATGGTTAAATAAAGCGATAATATAAGCGCGGCAAGGATAGAGACCAACGGCGCTAAGCAAAAGACTTGCTATAGAAGTGGCAATCATAGTGCCATTGGTGACCGAGCCGTCTTTTATGTGAGTGAGCATCCTTTCCTCGATGCCGAAATAAGGAAGATAGCGCAAAGCGGCCACAGTCAAAATTATAGTTAAGTCTATAAATAAAACCAACAAAGCAGCAGCCGCTATCAAGATCGACATCATGCCGGGAAATGGAGTGCGGAAGCCGATCAGAAAATCGAGTCCTAAGACAGCTGCAGACCAAGCTAAAACATGATATACGTAAGATTTATTAACTCGGTAACTGCACCAGAACAAAAAAGCAGCCACAAAAAGCAACAAAATTCCGATATTGACGACAGAGCTATCAAAAGGCCAGAAATAATTGCCAGCTTCATCTAACAAAGGCAAGTCAAACGGATTTACTAACGAGCGTTGCAAATCGGGATGTATGGCCAATTTCTTGTATTCTTCGCCGGCAGCTTGAGCCAGAAAAAAGAAAAACATGGGAAAACCTCGATTTTCCTAACTATTATCATGCTATCGACGGATCGGCTACTCGCTTAATCTTCATCAAGCACTAAGTTAGGTATACGACCATTTGACCATTCCAAAACAGCCGTACCACCGACAGGCATCTCAAGCCAAGCGTGTCCCCGTCTATCGTTACTCAATTGTTTAACTGCCGGAGTTCCCGTTCCTTCAATTAACGTCCAAATCGGCGATTCTGCGCCTTTTTCTTCTAATTCTTGCATGCGAGTTTTGATAACTTGATCGGAGATAGAATGCATAACCATCCTGGCTCGACCGTCACTCAATTTAACCCAGCGCCTACTAATAGCGGGATCGACAACAATAGAGTCTAGGATAGCTGGACTTTTCATAAGTAAACCGGCAAAACGCACTCCTACAGAATGCGGCCCCTGACGCAAAGGACGCGGACCATTGATAAAGACGCTGTCTACGCAAGGATCATCAGTAGCTCCACCTAAGTTGACTCTAAAAATTTGGTCTCCGTCAATGCGAACCATGATAGAAACTAAAGCGCCGGAGAAACTACTTTTCAAAAAATCCATGGAAAAATAATACGGATCGTCGCGCTCTACATCAAAACGCATCCAAAACATATTATCCCGCCCTACTACAACAAACTGTCCAGGGGTACCACCAGGATAATTTATATCGGCTACATCAAAGGCTTTTTCTACCGCTTTACCGGCTTCAAGTTCAACGTTGGTGCCCGCAAAAGGACGACAAATATCTTTAGCGCCAATCCATTCGGAACAACCATGAGTTGACAATAAATAATTTACTAAGCTTTTAGCTTTGACATTATGGCCATGATCGTCGAACTTATTGATATCAACAGCAGCACAGCCAGCCAAAGTGCCGTATATATTGTTGCCTGTACAATCTTTTAAGGCTAATAAATTCTCTACAATAGCTACTGTTCCCAAAATAGAATGTACTTCTTCTTCGGGACGAGGCGCCAAACAATAAGGGACTTTACCGCTCAAAGCTAATTTTGCTAATAGTCCCATACCTTCTTTTTCGGCTGAAGCTTTAAAATCATCATTTTTAAGGATCTGAGCCGCTTTAGCCAAAGCCATAGACGCATATTGTCTTTCCGGATAGAGAGTAATACCAGATACTTTTTTATCTTCTTGAGGCACTTTGTAGGTGCGTTCTCTATTATCTTCGGTTACATAAGATAGATGAGCGCCATATGGATATTGCTTAGTATCCGGACGCATAGCCGTAACCAAACCATCGGCCAACTTGGCTATTTTGTCACGCCTTTCCGCCTTAGGACGGTAATTTTCCAAAAGGCACAGCGCCAATACAGCTTGAGATGCAGCATCTACGCGACCATGTAACCAAGCTGGTTCTATAAAACCATGTACAGTGTTGCGCCGACCATAAATTTTAAGCCAGTTATCAACAAACTCTAAATCACGCTCTGCTGATTTGACTAAACGCTCTGATAAATTTCCTCTTCCAGAAGCAACAAGCGCTCCTCTAGCCTTCACATGAGCTGCGTAAGCTCTAGTATAGATGTCATTGTCTGGCTCTTGCGAGCAAAGTTGCTCAAGTTTATTCAAAGCACCTTTATCTAAAGAAGCACCATTTTTAACTTGCATTAGCCCGGAATAGATATCGAATAAATCTTGATAAGTCGGAACAACAGTTTTA
>SFMI01000143.1 GCA_004554425.1 Candidatus Saccharimonadota bacterium
CAGCCTCATTTACCTTTGCTTCTTGCAAAGGCTCTTGTTCCTGATCAGCAGTGTCTCCCTTATCTTCAGATCGACGATAAGCTCCGGGAAAAAGCGTTTGTTTTTCTTGTGCAGAAGGTTCAGTGTTCTGATTCTTATTGAAGTCACTCATAGTAAAACTGATCAGTCCTAAATTAGGCAATTATATCCAAACTTTTTCAAATAGCTTGGTGGAAAGAGCACGGAACGTCGAAGACTGCTGGCCTATCCCCAAAATCCGCCCGATCGTTCTATAGACAAGACAAAAACTCTTGCCTAAAGTAAAAATTTAAGGCAATATAGCCAATGTTATTAAGTTGAACAAGGAAAGAAGTAAATAATGTCCAGACGTCCTCTCGGTCAGCACTTTTTAGCCGATCGCAATATTATTGCCAAAATTATAGAAGCAGCCGATCTTCATGAAGACGACAATATCTTGGAAATAGGTCCCGGCCGCGGAGCTATCACCTTAGAAATGGTCAAAAAAGTTCGCTTGGTGAAAGCTATAGAAGTAGATGAAGAACTGGCTGATAAATTGCCCTCTCTGCCCAACTTGCAAGTAGTGCGTCAGGATTTTTTAAAACTCAATTTGCCTGAAGCTTTGCAAATTGACAGCTCGTCTACCAATGGCACCACAAAAAAGTGGAAAGTCGTAGCCAATCTTCCCTACTACATTACTACCCCGATTATTGAAAAATTGCTTATAGACGGAAGCCCCCATATAGATCGTATGATTATTATGATCCAAAAAGAAGTGGCTGACCGCATTCAGAGCTTAGCTTGTCGCGACAGCAGCGCTTTAAGTTACTTCGTCGGCTACCATGCCAAAGCGAAAACTCTATTCAATGTAAAGCCAGGCTCTTTCAATCCTCCACCACAGGTAGACTCTAGTGTAATGGCCTTAGATATTTACCCAACTCCGCCAGTACAAGCTCCAGTCAAGCTTTTCTTAACTTTAACTAGAGCCTCTTTTAATGTGAGACGCAAAACCTTGCGCAAGTCGCTCAAAGGAGTAGCTGCTTCTATGAAAGCCGATTTGGAAAAAGCCTTTGTCCAAGCACGTTTGACGGGAAGTGAACGTCCCGAAGAGCTGACTTTGCAGCAATTTTCCGATTTAGCTATAGCTTTGCAAAAAACAATCGATCAACAAGCTTAATAAGTGAACGACAGAGCTGCCGCCACAAACTTATTCAGCCACCAACACGACTTTTTCCAAGCCGGCTTGCTTGGCGGCATCAATAGCCATAACTACCGTTCCGTAGGGAGTTTTGCCAGCGGCTCTTACGGCAGCTTTGTCTGTACCTTTTTTAGTTTGATACAATTTCAAACGCGATACTAAAGAAGTGTGAGGAACTGGCTTTGTCTCTTCTTGTACATAGATATGGCTTTTTTCATCTATGCTCATAACTACAGTATCGTTGACAACTTTAAGATTGGCTTGAGCTGAGCCCAGAGGCAAATTCATATTAAAAGCTGTTTGGGTCGCAGCCGTAGCCGTGACTAAGAAGATAATCAGCAAAACTAAAAGGACATCGGTTAAGGGAGTAATATTTATATCTCCCATTACTCCAGATTGCTCATCTTCATAAAGCCGAAATCTGCGTTTTTTAGCCACTTATTTCTTAGCCTCCGTGACGGTTACGGTCTTTATTTTCGGAGCATCCGATTTATCTTTGCTTTCATATTTGGTAGCCAAAGCAATATCGGTAAGACCAGCTTGCCTAGCTTCATGCATAGCGGTTATGATATGGAGATAGTCGGCCTTTTCATCGCCGTTGATAATAACTCTATTGGTGTGTTTCTCTTCACCTAGTTTTTTTAACATAGGGCGGAGTTCTTTTTTCTGACACTTAACATTGCCTATATAGGTGGAACCGTCAGCAGTTATATCGACGACAATACTGATATTTTCCGCTTTTTCCTTAGTGATAACCTCAGGAAGCTTAATATCATGAGAGGGGGCAGTTATAGAAGTACCGGTAATCAAGAAAATAATCAGCAACACCAGCAAAACATCGGTTAAGGGAGTGACATTAATATCACTAAATCCGCCACCCTGTTCACCCCTATTTTTTCGTCTTCCAATCATATCAGCCTATCTAATCAAGCAAATCTTCGGGAAATTCTTTGCCTTGACGTATCAGCTCAAGCATTTCTGAGAGACGGGCGGCTGCACCGTTCATATCAGAAACTATACTGCTGACTCTAGCTCTGAAATAGTTAAAGAAAACGACGGCTGTAATGGCCACAAATAGGCCAGTAGCTGTAGCCACCAAAGCTTCGGCAACACCAGCAGCAACTACCGCCACACCAGCTTGTCCCTTAGCAGCCACAGAGTCGAAAGTGTGCATAATACCAACTACAGTACCGAAGAGCCCAATAAAAGGAGCTATTACCGCAATAGTGCTTATAATAGGCAAACGCTCCTCTAGTTTAAGTCTTTCTTTAGCAATAACTGTCTCCATAGCCGCGTCGCCAATTTCCTGACTCATATCGGCCCTAGCCAAGCCGACTTCAAAAACTCTAGGCAGCATACCGCCTATGCCTTTAACAAAAGTGTAAGCTTCTTTTACTCCGCTTGAGCGTAAAGTTTTACAAACGAAATGGTGTAACCAAGCGGAATTTACTACACTCTGTTTGTACACATAAAGCCGCTCTATAACTACGGTGACGACTATTATAGAGCAAATCAGCAAGAGCACCAAAGTGCCCAATCCTACAGCAGAAACATCATTCAAAAATCCCAAACTCATGATCACTTCTTATCGAGTATGAGTAACCTTTATCCTTCTAATTTCAGCGTTTTTTGAGTTTTTTGCCGCTCTAAGGCTATACCAAAGCGGCTTTCGGCGCAGGAAAGGAGACAATTTAGGAAAATGTAGCCTAACTTTCAGCTAATGGGCAGGCAGGTCGCTTGTTTTGATCACAGCCTTAAATAGTAAGACTTTTAAAAAGATATTCGTAGGCGGAGGACGCTGGCTAGTTTTGCACAGGCGTTTTCTCAACAGACTGAACGTTTACCCGGTTCCAGACGGCGATACAGGCACCAACATGTCTTTTACAGTGCGTGGGGCTTTGCGAGCCTTAGCGCATGCTCCCTCTTCAGAAACTTTAGGACAGGCAGCCCAAAGAGCAGCTTCAGGTGCACTATGGGAGGCTCATGGAAATTCTGGTGTAATCTTTTCCCAAATTTTACACGGATTCGCTTGCAGCTTGGACGACAAAAGCGAAGCTTCAATTCAAGATTTAACGGCCGCTTTGCATAAAAGCACCGAGTTTGCCTATCGTGCTTTGCAACATCCGGCAGAGGGCACAATTTTAAGTTTTATAAGAATATTAGGAGAAGAGGCTGAAAAATTTTCACAATGTGAAAACAAACACGATTTAGTATCGTTTTTGCACACAATTTTAGACGAAAGTCGATATTTTTTTGATATTAAGGACGATGATGAGCGTCCAGAAGCTTTACGTCAAGCTCAAACAGCAGATGCCGGAGCTCTAGGACTTCATTTTTTCTTTGCTGGTATGTTGCGCGTGGCGCAAGGTCGTTCCCTTTCAGGCTGGGAAAGAGATGACGAAGAAATTGCCTTCATTGAAAAGTTAAAGTTTGGTGCCATTGACTCAATCTCTTTTGTGCATGCACCAACTTATCAATATTGTAGTGAATTTTTATTGACAGATTGCCCCAATAACATAAAAAACCAAATAGAAGCAGAATTGACTTCTCTGGGAAACTCTTTAGTTATTGCTCAAACTCCTAAATTATTAAAAGTTCACATACATACTGACTCTCCGCAAATTATAAGCGCTATTTTGAGTAATTATGGACGTTTGATAGATTGTAAAAAAGATGATTTAAACGAGCAATGCCAATCGCGTCGGAAAGAGGTTTTATGGGGCAAGAGCTTTGAAGCTCAACTTTCTTCTTATAAAATCGATGACGAAGACGATCGTATCCTAATTGTAACTGATTCGAGTTGTGATCTCGATCCTAAAACTCTCCGCACTTTAAAAGTGATTTCGGTGCCTTTGCGCATTAATTTAAACGGTAAAAGTTACTTAGACGGATACGACCTTCATTCTAGTCAATTGATAGAATTACTGAGTTTGCAAAAGGATCAAATGGAAGTTTCTACTGCTCACCCTTCTCCTTACGATTTTGCTTCTATTTACAAATCTTATCCTAAAAGCCGGATTATTTCTTTGCACCCTTCAGTTTTTTTATCAGGATCTTATAACGCAGCTTGCCAAGCAGCCAACTGTGTTGATCCTGAACAAAAACGCATTAAAGTAATCAATTCTAACAGTATAAGTGTTGGATTGGGCTGCTTAATAACCGAAGCAAGCAATTTTATCGCCACCAATCCACAAGCCGATTTGGATGAAGTGGATGCATATATCAAATTGCTCAGTAGTAAAACTCACTTGCTCTTTACCGTATCTAGCCTCCAATATTTAATTAGAGGTGGACGTTTGCGCACTCCCAAACAAAAATTGGAGCGTTTATCGCAAGCTTACCATATAT
>SFMI01000144.1 GCA_004554425.1 Candidatus Saccharimonadota bacterium
CCATCCAGTATCCAGGCCTAGGCAAATAGCGCAAAAAAGACGGCCAAGAAGCTAAGGCTGCATAAGGCAAGGCCATACCTAATGCCAAAAATGTAAAAATTATCAATGATATATAGAAAGGTTCCGCAAACGAGAACCCCAAGGCCGATCCCATAAAAGGAGCTGTACAAGGAGTAGCGGCAACTACTGTCAGTACTCCACTAAAAATGGCACTAACGGCCTTAGGCTGATTTTGTTCTAAGCCGCCCAGCCTAGTTAAACTAAGACCAAATTCAAAAACGCCCCACATATTTAAAGCGATTAGGAAAAACAACAACGTAAGGCCGGCTACAAAGGCAGGATATTGCATTTGAAAGCCCCACCCTAGCTCTTTTCCTCCCGCCTTAAAGGCAATCATGACAAAGGCCACGGCCCAAAAGCTAAGTAAAATTCCTAAGGAGAACCAAGCGGCTGCTTTAAAACTTCGCCCACATTGTTTTGCTTCTTGAGCTTGTTCCACAAGACTAAATACTTTTAAAGATAATACTGGAAAAACGCAAGGCATAAAATTTAGAATGATACCGCCTAAAAAAGCTCCAGCAGCGTAAAGAATTACTTTTAACCATCTTCCCGCAAATATTGTTTTTAATGGCGTAGAGCCAATATCTGTGGAATTATTTTTAGGTGAAGAAAGCGCAACTGCGTAAGGTTCTTTTGTTCCTCGGCTTAAAGTTTGTTGTATAAGTTGGTTATACGGCTCAGACTGTGCATGTATAAATTGAGCCGATTCAGTTTGCAACAAAGCTTGCCCAGGATGACACCCTTTTTCATTGCAATCGAGCCAACTGATCTCAGCACAAATTGGTGGCATTTTGGGCCAAGATGAAGAAGCCAAGAAGCGATAAATAACAGCAATTTGCCCTTCATAGCCGGAAATATTTTCGCCAAGGAACTTCAGTTGTTGAGTGGGAGGCCAAATAGCTTCTGCAATGTTTATACCAGCTGGTAATTTCCATTTTATAGTTGTCGGTAGACCGTTTTCTCCTCCACTGCGTCCATAGATATGACTTCCTTCTGGAATATCAAAAATTAAAGCTACTTCAAAAGTGTCACCTTCCTCGAACTTTCCCTCGGAAGGACAGTATAAGGTAACTTTAGTTTGATTAGCACCATTTTGAGTAAATTTTTTAGGCCATGCTTGAGTCGAAGTTAAAGAAACAGTCCAAAACAAAAGAGCTGCTATAAGCAAACAGACTAATTTAGCAATATTGTTTAATTTCATAAATATAAGCTCCCTCCATTCTTAAATTCAGTTGAAGCAGGGCACTTTACTCTATGGACGAAGGCAAACGGAACTTTTTACGGTGGAGTTTTCCGTTATTATGTCCAAATCCATGCGTCTGACAGATCAGGCCTTTAGCGCTCTGCGCCTCAATCCTCCGTGCCAAAACGAAAATATTGACAAAGCACAAGCTTTACTTGTTCAGTCAGAACAAGAAGCTTCGTCTTGTCGAGACTATATTCAACTGGGGTTGGCTTACTTAGAACTTGGCCAAAGTGAAGATGCCTCCAAGGCTTTCAGCCAAGCTGTTCAAAAAGATCCTAAAAATCCATCCGTACCGCTGTTTGCTGCTTTGGCATCGATAGACAGCGATAAATTTGAGCAAGCTCAAGCCTTCTTGAATAATTTGCTCGAAGTCTGTCCAGACAACCAAGCTGCTCCTACAGCTCAAGCTTTGCTTTTTTTGCGGCAAGGTGCAATCGACAAAGTTCTGGAAATACTCTATCCATCTAAAGGTAATTTTGACTTAACTGTTTCTCCTCCAGTACTGTCCAGATTTGCTATAGCTATTGAAGAGTATATTCTTCCTAAAGAGCTCCCTGAAATTGAAGCCAATTGGGATGAAGGCTTAAAAGCCGATACTGAAGATATTGTCGAAGCAAAAAGTTCCGATCATGATGCATTGGCAACAGATGCTAAACTTGAGAATTCATCAAGCGCTTCCGAGCACAGCAGCCAGAAAAAAGAGTCCCAAGAGACAAAGAAACGTAAAACATCACTTTTTGCCGGTTTTATGCCTGGGGAAGCCTCTTCTTTAGCCTCCAAAGGTAGCTATCGTTTGCAAAAATGTTGGGATTTAGATCCAGAAAAAAGATTGGAAGAAATCAAAAAAGCCAAGCAAGAACTTAGTGAAGCTTACGCTAAAAATCCTGATATTCCACAGCTAGCTTACGATTTAGGAGAAGCCTGTTTAGGGAATATAGAATTTGGCCACCTACCAGGACAAAGAATTAGTGCGGAAGAAGTTGAGGCTTTGCGCCAAGCAGCCACGTATTTTCAAGAGGCTCTAAGAGAAAATAAGGAAAATGCCTATACTCTCCATTACATAGCCAGAACGGCACTATTGCTCAAAGAGTATAAAAAAGCTGAAGAAGCTTGGCAATTAGCCTTAAAGTACTTCGAAAAACTTCCTGAGGCTAACTATGGCTTGGCTCAGCTTTACATTATAAAAAAAGATTTTGCCAAAGCGCGCCAATATATGACGCTTTCATTGATGTCTGATTTGCAGCTTTTACGCGATCGATACAACGACTTAAAACAAGTTTGGAAAAAAATTTAACTTTTGTGCCTTATATCGACAAGAGTTTCCTTTGAAACTGTGCTATCATGCATGGTAAGATTAGGGGATATTTTTTCTTCAACTTTTAGGAGTTTCATATGAACAGTATAAATCCGACCAACATTAGCGGTTTATCTTCCATGCGGGCTTCTGCTCCCAATGTCGCAGCCAGCAAATCGGAGTCTGCCCAAGAGCAGACTTCCGCTCCGGCAGCAGATTCTTTTGCCCAAACTTCCGTAGATTCTGAAGCCGCTTTGAATGTAAACTTAGCTAAGCTTCGCGAGCAAGTCGGCAGTTCTAAAGTTGAAGGTTCCGTTTCTGCCAAGTGCGGCGAGTGCGATCCCCCTACCGCTTCTCAAGAAGCCGATCATTTGGAAGAATCGGCTGAGAAACGTGAAGCGGCTTCGGCCAGGGGCGAGCAAGCCGCACAACAACTTAGAGCTAAAGCTGAAGCCTTAGAATATAGAGTGGCTCGCTACAATTATGCCAAGCAAGTTGTAGCCAATTGTCAGCAACGTGCCAAAGAACTCGATGGCATGGGTGATTCTAGAGTAGCTCGCGGAGCAGCTATGCTTTGGAATCCTTATGCTTATGTTATGGGCCTTTCTTATGACAACTTAGGCACCTTCGAAATGGATATGGCTGAAGCCTACCTTAAAGAAGCTGCTATTTGGGCCAAAGAGATAGACAACTACGACAGCACTCCGGACAAAGATCTGGCCGAAGCAAAGAAGTTGCGTCAAATGGCCGATCATAACCAAAAGTTGGCTGCCGAGCAAAGAGCTTTGGCTCAACAAGAGCGCACTGAGGCAGCCCGCATTCGCTGGAACGAAGGTGAATACAACAATATGGCCGCCGAGGCTTTAGAAGCCAGCGCTGCTTCTAGAGAAGCCAAAAGCGATTATCTTCTGAGCACTGCTTCTCAAGGAAATATAGCTCGTTAGCAATTAGTTCTTTCGCTTACAATAAAAAAGATCGCTTCTCCGTTACGAAAAGAGTGAGGGCGATCTTTTTTTATACTTTACAACTTTCAGACTTGCTGTTACTATGGATGTGTAAAAGGATGAATAAAGCAGTTGAACAATATTTTGTTCATGCATAGTGTGTAGTTTGGTAAGAATTTCATCCGTTTCTCTCCCCCCTAAGTTATCTAACTTTATATTGGTTTCCCTAGTTCGGAAGCTGTATTAAGCGTGCCCTTGTAGGCTTACTGTAAACTTTTTGGCTTAAAAATCGATAATTATTGCCAAATATACAATAATTATAGCTAAACCCCACTATTATCGGAGGTAATCGTTATGCGAAAAAACAGCGTCAGTCAACTTCTCCTTATAAAAACGTACAGTTTCACTGTCTGCATGCTTAGTGTCTTGATCGCGTCTATCCTCGTTTCGGTTCCTTCCTTATGCATAATCGAGGCTGCTCAAGCTTCTAGTAGCGATCATAAACAAAAATGCGACGTCTTACTATTAGTCAATACTAATTCTACTGACATAAAAGTTAAAACGGTCAATGTTTGCTTCAGAGATCAGCAAAGCACAGTTCATTTAGCAAGTGAAAAAGTAAGCTCTGAGGCTGGCCAAGCCACCATTATACATAGTTTAATTAAAAATGTCCCCAATAAAGCCACAGAAATGAGCGCTGCCTTTTACGATGAGAAAGGCAAGATCGTCGGTGTTACTCAGCAAGATATTCCTTGTTTAAATTTCTCCTCTAAAGAAGCTAACACCGTCTATTGTGATTTAGTTCCTTCTGAGCAAATCTCTGCAAGGGTGGAGACCAGTGCTAATTTAATTCATCTTAATGAGAAAACGACACTTGTCGTAGAAGCCATCAACAATAAAGATGGCCAAATTATAAACCTTACCGGTCTGA
>SFMI01000017.1 GCA_004554425.1 Candidatus Saccharimonadota bacterium
GGTTTTATTGAAAAGTTCTGTTCTTACTTTTAATGAACGTCCACGCATCTTTAGACAGCTCCTCATAGTGAAAAAACGATTATCACAACCAAGTTGAACTAATTCGCTTTCTCAGAAAACGCTTTCTCTGGAGGTAAATTCTCTTGTCTCCCCAGATAAACCCTCCCTAAGAATCTTTCTTTTTTGCTTCTGTCGCTGTTTTTGCTTTCATATCTTCGGATGAAGTGGCAGCCGCTTGAGGCACAGAAGGTGCCGAAGTCGCAGAGAGTTTACCCATAGTTTTTGAATCTGGATAAGCTACGCGATTGTGGTAATGGCTGGTGAGAGAACGCAAGATTGAAGCCTTGACAGTATTTATATCGCGCATTGAAAGAGGACATTCGTCCAACTGGCGGTTATTGATAATGCCGCTTACGATTTTGTCGATTAAATTCTTTAAATTTTCCCTGTTTGGTACTGGCAACGTGCGCGAGGCGGCCTCTATACCGTCGCACATCATAACAATAGCTGTTTCTTTTGACTGCGGACGTGGCCCCGGATAACGAAAATCTTCGGCAAAGACAGGCTCGTCATCTTGCATTTTAGCTTTTTGGTAGAAGAAAGAGGCCAAATTTGTGCCATGGTGCTCAGGAATAAATTTGGCTATTTCCGGAGGTAATTTGTATTTTTTAGCCATCTCTTGGCCGAGCTTAATATGGGAAATTACGATCATGGCCGATAAAGCCGGGGGCAATTTATCGTGAGGATTTTCGTGGCCAGTTTGGTTCTCTACAAACATGTTCGGCTGTCTCATTTTGCCCAAATCATGATAATAGGCACCAGCTCGACACAACATACTGTCGGCACCTATGGCTTGAGCGGCTGCTTCGGCTAAGTTGGCAACCATAATAGAGTGCATATAAGTTCCTGGAGCTCTGTTGAGTAATTCGTGCAAAGCCGGCTCATTGGGGTTGGCCAATTCTAATAAACGAATATGAGTAGTTACTTTGCAAGCACCTTCCAGGACAGGCAGAGCTCCAGAAGCGATTAAGGCGGGAAGCAAACCGTTAAGTCCGCCGTAAAAGAGAGCGCAAATGGCCAGCTCTTCAAAACTATCACAATTACTTAAAGCGAAGATAGCTACAACTAAAACATTTATGGCCCAGACCCAGAGTGAGGCGGTTACTACGTTCCAGCGTTTATTGGCATTTTGCACAGCTAAAGCGCCTACCATACCTGTAATAAGTACGGAGACAGCCGCTTCCAAGGTGTTGGTCATAATTCCCGAATAGATGCCCAACATGCAAACAATCATCAAGGAGAGACGCGGATCTGCCAAGATAGAAATCAACATACTGGTAAAGGCAATAGGCAACAAATAGGGCGAAAGCATGGTCGTATAGCGGGAAATGACCATAAAAGCTACGCAAAGAAAGGCTACACCGAATACTAAACGCAAATTGTTGTAAAATTGCGGAATGTAAAGCCTTATATAGTAGGTGGCCAAAATTTGCATAACCAACACCATAGTGCAATATATAAAGAGGGCACTCCAAGTTATACCTTTTTTGTAGACGCCTAAAGCTTCCAATACTGGCACATCGTGTTCGCCTACAATATCGCCTTCACGAATAACTATCTGGCCAGGAACAATAGTCTTGGTAATGGGTTCTACTTTGTCACTAGCTTGGATTTTTGCTTGCTGGGTGGCATTATAGTCGATAAATTTGTTGGGAACGAGGGCTGCTCTGGCCAATTCGGCATCTATAGAAGCATTGGCTTCGGTAAGACCAGGCAAAGCTCTGGCTTCTTGCTCTATGCGCTTATAGGCTGCATCTATTTCGTCTTCGCGTACGCCGGTTTGCATAACTACACCGAGAATATGTTCGCTATTGGTGTAATATTGCTCTAAGGCTGGAACGCTGGCGCTAAGCAAAGTCTTTACTGTGGTTAGCCCCAAATCTAAGGGTACTTGTGCGGAGACATCGGCTACTTCTTTATCGGTAAATTTTCCTGAAGTACGTCCTCTTTGAGCTTCGCGAATAATATTGAAAGTTTGGCTAATCTTGTTTTTGCTTATTTCTAAAGATTGAGGACTAATATTTTCAATAGAAGCAACTTTAGCAGCGGCTTGCTCTTTAGCTTTATGCCAGCGTTGTTCATCTATAATTTGTACTGATCGCGAAGCTTTTATGTCCCAAGGTGCTGGTTTGCCAACTTCTACTCTGTTTATATTTGGCAAGTCGGTCACTATAAGTATAGCTACGGAAATAATATAGACAAAAATGCCAATACCCAAGCAAATGAGTCTATTACGGTCATGCATGGACTGTAATATATCTTTAATTTTAGCCAAAAAATTCGCCATTATGGTACTCTCACTCGTTGTGCTGCCTTTTAGTTCTAGTCATAATGCATAAAGCCTTGCTTGCCAATTCGGTGAGAGTAAATTGTAAATCAATTGCTGGTCAGAGCTTGTTTAAGCTATTTACTTAAATACGTAGAATGTTGTATTGCTAAGAAAAAAGGTTTGAAATTCCGATATGGCGAAACTTTCGGCATGAGTGAACTTCAAAACAATCCCTGCGAATGTAAAAAAGATGAATTGCTCGAGATCTTCTTGGGCGGCGACTTAGCCTCTGCCGAGACTCAGGAAAAAGCGGCAACCGATTCTGAAAGAGCCGAGCGTGAAAAACTCGGATTAGCCAAAGTAGCTGAAGAATTGAGCGCCAACCCTAAGTCTCTAGAGGGAATTGCCTTTGAGCTATTGGGCAATTTGCTGTTGGGTGGCGTCAGCGTTGTTGACAAAGTTGCTGAGCTGATGATGGACAAAAATCCGGCTGGCTATGTCAATGCTATATTTAAAGCTGCCGATAGATGTACTGTCCCCTATGTAAAATTTACTTTAGTTCGCGCTGTTTTTAGGCGCTATCCTGGTCGCTATCGTCCTTATATTATGGCCTTGGGACGAGAGCTTATTTCTGGAGCTTTTGACGAGCATACAATAGACGTTACTTTGTGGCTGTTGCAAAAATTTGGGGCTGAGTTGCTTCCCGATTTGGTCTCTTTCATGCGTGCTGACGGTCATGGTCAAGAAAAGATCAAAGTTTTAACCGATGCTGTACAGTTACTGGGTGGGGCTGCTTTACCTGTAGTAACCGCTGCTGCTGACAGTACTGACGCCAGTCTAGCTCAGGCCGGTACCGAAGCGCTTAAACGTATCGGTCAAGCTTAATGTTCATTTTGTTCCTATAGTTTTTGGTTGATATAAGGGCAGCTCCATTTGGGGCCGCCCGGTTTTTTCTGTAGAGTTTGTTTCTATTGGTGAGAGAAGTTGAGCAATTACAAAGACGGATCTGGAAATTCTTCCCTTCGCCCTATTCATTTAGCTATTGTTTTGGCTATAGTTCTCCATTTTACTGCCTTGGCCGCTTTGGCTTGGTGCAGCCCTAAAAAGGACAGCAGTGAAGATAGCTTGCGTATTGTAGCGCAAGTTTCTTTGGCAGACTCCATCAAGTTGCCAGAAGCTGTACGCAAGTCGGTGAAAGCTCCTCCGGTAAAACCAAAAAAAATAAAACCTTACGATCCAGAACTTTACAGAAACGTGCCCAAAACAAGCATGGATAAATACGGAGTGGCCCCGGGCAAAATCGGTCGCCCTGGTAAGCCCGGAGCTCCAGGAGATCCTGCCAAAAAAGTTGGCAAAGGGGCGGGCCGTTCCGGATTGCGTACGGCTATCGATCCGGATATGCCTAAGTTAGGCGTATCTGCTATGGGCAGCCCCGGCTATCCTACTGGTCACGGTTACGGCAAAGACGGCTCCAAATTCGGTAAGCATTCTGGCTTCGGTGAAGATGGTGGCGGTCAAGGTGGCGAAGGTGGAGACGGCGGCGAAGGTGGCCAGGGTGGTGTAATCGTCAAAGATTTAATTTATGTTATCGAGGCCGATCAGACAATTTCTGTTTATGAAAAGCAAGTCGATCCAGCTCATTATATCTCTGATAAGGCTCGCATTACCAATGAAATTGGACAATTTGTGTGCGTTTATTTAGCTTCAAAGTTTAATGTTACTGTTATCAATAATAGCGATGAACGGCTCAATTTCCGTTTTGAAGGTGAATTACATCGTGGCGAAAGTTATAACGGATTGAATCGCATACTCGATCCGTATTTATGGGGCGATTTAGCTCCGGGGGAATCTCGTTGCATAAACGATTTAACTGTAGCTAGCGGTTATCGCGACGTGTCTATTTCCCATTTGGAAGATCCTGTTGGGACATTTTTTAATATAGAACATATGCTCTTTATCCCGCAGTAACACATAATGAGCTGGCTAAGCTTTTTTGTGTAGATAAAGGCTGCTTCTCTAAACAATCGAGAGGCAGCCTTTTTTACTTCACATCTTGTTTAAGGAGTACAGAGTAACTTTATAGTCTTTGGTTTGAATTGGTGTAGAGAAGTAAATTGGTTTGTGCTCACTGTTAGCTAGCAAACGTCTAATTTTTGTCGGTTCAGCAGGAGCAAAGCTGAGTGGAGTTACGTCTATAACGTAATCGTAGCGATAATCTTGTCTATTATCCATAATATCAATCAATTTTTTAGCTTGTTCTGGATAAAGTGAGTTGAGATTTAAAATGTTGCGATATTGCTCTAAGCGTACAGTTTCTTTAGTATGAAAATCTTCATAACTTACTAAAATGTAAACCAATTTTAAATGATTCAGCTGGATTAGCGTTAAAAACAGTTTCGTGGATAAAAATAGCCGCTAGTTTGGGAGGACAATTGGCAATATAAGTCGGCATTGACAGTTCTTGACCCAGTTGCCAACCGCTACTAAAGGGGAGAGTAGCCGTCGACGAATACATGGGCAAACTTGCGCACATTGTTAAGGTGCCACATTGAGTATTGCTATGGGCAGTATCTTTGTATTGTGGATTGAGTATAGAATCCATAATGTTACACCAGAACATTAGGCCGGCCAAAACTAAAGCTAAAGTATAACCGTAGGGAATGCGACGGAAGAAAGCGGTATAAAAGCAACACCCAAAGGCTACGGCCGGTAGAATATAGCGCACAGCTGGGCTGAGCATAACTACAGATATTAGGCAGGCTATTAGGCAAGAGACGAAAGTGAGGCGCTCTTCGAGAGTACCTTGCTTGCGCCAGCAATAAAGGGCGCCCAGTAAAGTGATAATTGTTATTGGCAAACCGATATAACCTTCAGCTAGGCCGTGAATATATTGACTTAAACTCAAAGTAGATAAATTGTTGACAGCTTGCCGACCTAAATGATGAGAGCGCCAAAACATGGTGGCGGCATTGGCATAAGCCCAAGGGAAAAACAATAAATAAAAACCGGCAAAAGCCCAGCTAAAGTTGAGAATCAAGCGGCCAATTCCGTCGCTAGCACCTTGATCGATTTCTGGTTTCCAGAGATAGTAAGCTTCTATAGCCAATCCTACCGCCCAAGCTATAGCACAACCGATTAAAATAAGTTTGTAAGTAGGGAAGAAGCTGGTATAGTCGGCAGTGCAAGGCGGCCGCAAGTGAGTGTGACTAGCAGCCAAGATAGGAAAAAGCGAGGCTGTACACACCGATAATATTGAAATAAAAACTTTTTTCTTGTAAGGCCAAAGTTGATAGAATTTCAAAATAAAAAGTAAAAGCAAAGGCGGAGCGGCAAAAAATATGGTTGTGGGTTTACAAAGACAGCCTATCCCCAAAGCTAAACCGAAAGCTACAGCATAGTTGGTCTTTTGCATTAAGTTTGAGTTGAAAAATAGGCATAAACACAAGGCTGTAAAAGCTGTAGAGGGGTAGTCAACTATATAGTTAATCGATCCTAAGGCTAAAAAAGGGATAGACGCGCATAGTGTGGCCGTTGCAGCTGCGGCTGTCAAACCGTACTTGGGGCGTACTGTGTAATAAAGCGAAGCCACGAGTATGGGAAAATAGAACATTTGGCTCATCATAGCCGACATAAGGCCACGCCCCATAAAAAAAGAGCTCAAGTAAGCCGACCAATACATACCTGGAGGATAAGAGCCGGGCCAAAAAAGAAAGGTTAGTATCTTTTCAATTAAACTTGAGCAATTTTTGAGGCGCAATTCCATGGCTGAAGCTTCTAAGAAATGATGCGCGTAATCGGCATGGGGCGGGTAGACGTAATTTATTTGCCAAATTAAATTGACTTCTATTACGACGCCACTTATAAATGCGATAACCAATAAATCGGCCAGCCATCCCCACTCCCAATTGCTGATTTTCTTCAAAAAAGCCATTTGTTTGTCTACTCCACGCCTACAATTGAAGAAAAATTGTCGTTTTGTTTTTCTTTACCCTTTTTCTAAAAGCAAGAAGATGACTGATTTTTTCCTTAATTTGCAGGTAACTTGTCAGTTTTGCACTGAATGAAAAGCTAGCTATGAAACGCCTTGGAATTGCCTATCTACTTTTAATTATCAATTTACTATTGCCTGGGTGTCACAAATATGATGTTGACCGTAATGTTTTGCCGCCAGGTACTCCTTACATGCGTGAAGATAATGCTGCTTCGGTATGCTTTTACATATATCCAGATAAAATTGAAAAACGTTTAAACGGCAAAATCGCTAATGGGCATGGATTGGTTTTTGCTCTGGATTGTTACATAAAAATTGTAAATTTAAGCTCCGAATCTTGCTCAGTTTGGATTGAAAACGACGATCCTGCAACTGAAGTTTTTTCTGGCTTTGAGTTAGCAGCCGTTAAGGGAGGTACTTCTGAAAAAACCGCTATTGTATCTGGTGAGACGCGTACTTTGCGTATGCCTATGCAATCTTCTTTTACTATCGCTTTACAAACTGGCGAAGTTGTCAAACGTGAGCGTTGGAAACTAAAACAAATAGGCGGCCCGCAGCATAATCCACCCCAGCCGAAAACCGCCCCTTAAAAATTAAGGCTTATTGTTTAAGTTTTCGCTTATAGCTTTTTGTTGTCATGCAAGCGTGGGTTAGTGCTCAAGTCCATAATGAGTGTATACATATCTTTGCCATAAAAATTGAAACGTTCTTCAATAGCAAAGCCCCAATGGCTGAGCTGGCGTAAACTAGCTTCGTTGTCTGTTTCAGTGGTTATTTTTATATAACGACAGCCTACCTTTAGAAAGTGTTTAAACAGTACTAAGTTAATGTGGCCTGCGGCTCTAGTGCCACGCAATTGGGGCTTGAAAGAACAAAAAAGCGACTCTGCTTTTACTAGTTCGGCTCGCTGTGATGGGGTGCTGCGTTGAAAATAAAAAGGCGTACTTATAAGTGAGCCTATTAGCTGTGGACTGTGAATTACTCCCGTTAAGGCTGGCATAAGAAGTTGCCGCCAGTGCTCACGCCACAACTTGCTAAAGGTGCGTGGCACATCTAAACTGCCGGCCACAAAACCTTGCACTTCCTTGTCTTCGACGTATACATAAGCTACGAAGAGCGGATCTTGCAATAAGCTTGCATAAAGAGCTTGCAAAAAAGGCCTACCTAATTGAGCCCACAAACTATGGCCCATAGCAGAGCAATGCTGTTTGGCCACTTGCTCAATATCGTCGCGCTCCATAGGGCGTATGTGGCTCAGCATATCTTCGTTTATGGGAAAAGGCGTTATGGTTGGCGTTTGACCAAAATGTTCTTTATGCATTTATGGCTTGTGAAAGCGCTGCTAGGTAGGCACCTAAATGATTTTCGCGCAATGAAGCTGCGCTTTCATTAAGGAGGCGGCGCGAACTTAAGTAGGCTTGGCGGGGTATTAAGCCAAACTTGCGCATAAGAGCTGAGCCTTCGTGATCGTCTTCACCGATTAAACGATCTACCAAGCCCAGCTGATAGGCTTGATGGGCCTCCCAGGTCTCTTGGCCTAAGATCAAACGCTTGGCCCAAGTTTGGCCTACAATTTTGGGGAGCATCCAGCTGCTTAGGCCTGGAGGTACGCCTTGAGTTGCGTCGGCACTGCTAAATTGAGCCTTAGAACTTGCCCAGCGCCAGTCACAGCTTAGGGCTAAGCTTAATCCCCATCCCTGACAATGAGCATCTATCTGAGCTATAGTGGGGCAAGGCAACTGTAGAAGCAAAGCCAGATCCTTTTCTAATTTGGCACACAGTGAAAGCATACATTTGGGAGATGTACGCAACTCTTCCAAACTCCAGGCTTGCCAAAAATGGTGAGCGCCGCTGCATATGAGCAAGCATCCTGAAGGTGGATTATCGTCGAGGCATTTGACTGTTTCGTCGAAGTCTAAGACAAATTGCTCATAGATTTTATCGCAATTAAGTTTGAGAATAACGTTGTCTAGATTTGTTTCGGTGTCCTTTTGGTGTAATAGGTCTACAGAAAACATGTATTTTAGGCTCTAAACAATAGAAATAAAGTTGGCGCCACGTTCTGCCTGGTATACTCTTCTTCCTTCCAATTACGGCTTTTCTTCGCAAAACAAGCCTTTTTGACGGTAGTTAATGGGGAAAAAGGATATTGGGGCTACTATTGGTGAAGTCAATCGGCGACAGTATTGACAATACCTTCGTTTTTTTATGGAGGGCTTTTTTTTATGCCTTTAATTGCTGAAGGCGGCCAGGCGCGTCCCAAGCCGCTCGTAATACCTCAATATTGCAAAGGCTGTGGCCGTTGCGCGGCAGCTTGTCCTAAGCAATGCATAGCTTCTACTGGAGAAGTAAGTCCGGAAACGGGTTATGTTCCAGTATCTATAGATTATAGCAAATGTATTGGCTGTGGAATTTGTTGTAGCTCTTGTCCTGAACCTTATGCGCTTCATCTCGATAATGTAAAATATTTTTGGGAGTTGTCCGCCCAAGAGCAAGAAAATGCCAAGCACGAAAAATTGCCTGTAGCCGAACCTATGGCCGGTAAGCTTATACCTTTACCTGACACTGAGCCCCTAATGATTAAGGGAACTTATGCTTCGGCTATTGGCGCTCTTCTGGCTGGCTGTCGCCATTTCTTTGGCTATCCTATTACGCCTTCAACCGAAGGAGCTGAGCTGATGGCCAAAATTCTTCCTCGTATTCAAGGTGTTTTTATTCAAGCTGTCAGTGAAGTAGCCACTGTAAATTACATGTATGGTTGCGGCGGCGCTGGCCGTCCCTGTATGACTTTTACTTCTTCTCCTGGTTTTAGTCTCATGTTGGAAGGCATTTCTTACATGATTGGCGCCGAAGTGCCTGGCGTTATTGTCAATGTTATGCGTGGCGGCCCTGGTTTGGGTAATATTGGTCCTGAACAATCTGATATAAAGTTGGTTTGCCGCGGTTTGGGCCATGGCAATACTCACGCTTTGGCTTTAGCTCCCGCCGATCCGCAAGAAATGCTCGATTTAACTATGGAAGCTTTTCGCTTGGCTTTTAAATATCGCCAGCCTGTAATTATCTTGGGTGATGGTTACCTGGGGCAAGTGACTAGCCAAGTAAAGTTGCCCAAATATATGGTTGAGCCAGGCATTCCCGCCTGGGCTGCTGCTGGCGATCGTGAGCATCGCGCCAACTTAATTACTTCTATTAGGCTTACCGAAGCCGATTTGGAAAAACTTAATTATCATCTTAATGATATTTATGCAGAAATTACCGAGAATGAGCAGCGAGCTGATTTATTCAAAACTGATGATTGTGAAGTGCTATTCGTAGCTGCCAATACTCCATCTCGTATGACTAAAGGAGCTATTCGTACTTTGCGTGCCCAAGGAATTAAGGCCGGTTTGTTCCGTCCTATTAGCCTGTGGCCTTTCCCCATTAAAGCTTTGTCCCAACTCTTAAAAGAGAGACCTATCAGTCGTATTGTGGTAGTGGAAGCTTCTCACGGTCAGCTGGAAGATGAAATGCGCTTAGCTTTGAGCCACGCCGGAATAACTGAACTTCCGCCTATAGCTCACGTGCAACATTCCGGCGGCATTTTGCCTCAAAGTGCTGAAATAGCTCAAGTTGTGCTGAACATGGAGGTGGCGCAATGAACCATGTCTTTTATGAAACTTTCGAGCGTCACGCTCATGGCGAAGGTGTAAAAGCTCATGCTACCCATTATTGCCCAGGTTGTGGTCATGGTCTGATCCATAAATATTTGTCTGAATCTATTGCAGAATTGGGCGTTCAAGATCGCACTGTAGCTATTTCTCCTGTCGGTTGCGGTGTTTTTCTCTACTACTATATGAATGTAGGCAATGTGCAAGCTGCCCACGGTCGAGCTTCTGTGGTAGCTGCTGGTGTAAAAACAGCTCGTCCCGATTCAGTAGTAGTCGCTTATCAAGGTGATGGAGATTTGGCCTCTATCGGTTTGGCTGAAATAATTTCCGCTGCTCAAATGGGATTGCCTATTAGTATAATCTTTGTTAATAACAGCACTTACGGAATGACCGGTGGTCAAATGGCCCCCACTACTCTAATCGGCCAAAAAATGGCTACTTGCCCGGACGGTCGCACTTCATCTATGGGCTTGCCTATGAAAGTTGCAGAAATGATCGCTGGATTAGATGGCCCTGTCTATGTAGAGCGTGTAGCTCTTTTTGATCATAAAAATAGGGTCAGGGCCAAAAAAGCTATCAAAAAAGCTTTGCAAGTACAAATAGAGGGAATAGGCTTCTCCTTTATTGAGGTCGTTTCCGAATGTCCTGTGCAAATGAAACTGGATCCAGTTAGAGCGTGCGAATGGGTTCGCGATAACATGATTCCCGTTTATCCTTTGGGAGTGAAAAAAGATATTACTCAAGAGGGAAGAGAACGACCTCATATCAACCATCCCAACTATGAAGCGGAAGGCTTGCTTAAAGAAATAGGTGCTGTGCACGAAGTGGTGCCTAAATTTGCTTCTGGATTCCCTTCTCATCTTGATTCTGAAGATATAGGCATCAAGTTTGCTGGAGCTGGTGGAGATGGCGCCCAAACTGCAGCTTTATTGCTGGCTCGTGCCGCTTTGCAAGAAGGATTTGACGCGACTCATATCCCTAGTTATGGCCCAGAATCCCGAGGCGGTACTTCTTATGCCGATGTACATGTGGCTCTTGAAGTGCTCTCTCCGGCTGTGCCCACCCCACAAATTTTGGTCGCTTTCAATGCTCCGAGCTTAGTTAAGTTTGCGCCTACAGTGCAATCTGGAGGCATTGTTATCTATGACAGCGCTGTTATTTTTGAAGTACCACCAGTACCTGAAGGTGTCAAAGTGTACGGTTTGCCCTTTGCGGAAATTGCTCAGAATTTAGGTACGCGTATTTTGAAAAACGTAGTTTGTTTGGGCGCTTTCTGTGCGGCCACTCAAATTTTCCCTGAAGCCACTTTCTTGGAAGCTTTAAAACATGGTTTAAAGAAAGACGCTAAAATCCAAGAAATAAATCGTCGAGCTTTTGCTGAGGGCGTGAAAGCCTTTAACACGCTGTATGGTAAACATTCAAACTAAAACTACATTGGAAAAAATGTAGTGCATATACTACATGATGTGCAAAAAAATTTCCAAGTTCCTTAAGGAGCTTGGAAATTTTTTGTATATCTTATAAAAAAAAGGTTTGTTTAAGGATAGAGCCAAACTTTGCAAGAGCTGATTGGTCGGCGAGAAAGTTTGAGGTGTCTTCATTATGGATTCTGCTGCTGATAAAAAAATAAAATCTCGTGCCAAATTGCCCTCTTGGCTGATCGAAGAAGAACCAAAAGTGCAAGAGGAAGTTGTGCTTTCTCACAAGATGACGGAGGCAGTTCCTACTGTTACCGATTCTGTTACTGATAACGAAGATGCACTTTTAGGAGCTCCAAAGGCTTCTTATGCTGCTGAATCTGATGAATTTTGTACACCTTCGTCTCCTTTGGAAGCTCTGAGTGAAGCTGAAGTGCCGCCGGGTTTTGTTTCTAGTGCCGAGCACGAAGTCAAGGCTTCCCCAGAGTCTGCTAAAAATATCTCTGATTCTAAAGCAAATGTAGAAGTGGTCGAAGAAGCGACTACTCAAGAAAACAAAGAAGAAGCTGACGACGATCCCAAGGTAGCTAGAATTAAAGCTGATATGGCCGAGCTGGAAAAAGTTGTCAACAGTTTGGAATTTTTGTCCTATCTGAAGCCACGTTTGAACCGTATTCGTAAAAATGGCTGTGAAATTGGCGATTTAGTTGGCCTTTATCGCATGGCTTCTCAGGTTATGCTGGAAAATATGCAACGCCAAACGGAGATAATGCAACGCAATAAAACTGAATACGAGCGCCAAATGCGTAAGCTGCAGGAAGAAGTGCTCTTTGAACAGTCTAGCGCTTTAGTTTCAGGTAAAGCCCCTACGAAGAAGTCCTACGCTTCCCAGCGTTTGGCCGCTGCTGCTGAGGCTGCTGGAGTGTGTGTCAGTGCTGCAACTGGACAAAGTGCTCCTGTTTCTGCTTCAGAGCAACCGACGCCAACTGCTGAAGCTAAAGCGGAAGAAAAGGCTCCAGACAACAATGCTATAGCCGCTTTGCGCCGACAGATGGAATACAAGGACAACCTATTGCTCAAAGCTCGTATGGAAGCCGAAGATGCCGAAAAGCGTTGTGAAAAAATGGCTCAAGATGTTACAAACATTAAGGCTCGTTTGGAAAAAGATCTCAAACTTAAGAGCCAGAAAGCCAAAGAGTCTCTCTTTAATCGTTTGTTGCCGGTCTTGGATAGCTTTGATGGTGCTTTAAAGTCGTCTTCTAATACACAAGACTCAGCCAGTTTATTAGCTGGTCTGAAACAAATTCACAGTCAGTTACTCGATTGTTGCCAAGCTGAAGGCCTGGAAGCTGTGGAAGCTGAGGGATGTCCCTTCGATCCCAATTTCCATGAAGCTATGGGCCATGTCAAAACTAACGCCGTTCCCGAAGATTGCATCTACGATGAATTGCGTCGCGGTTATATGCTTGATGGCAAGTTGTTGCGCGCTTCTATGGTACGTTTGGCTAGTCCAGATCCAGATGCTCCGCAAATTGCCCAAGTTGAAACCAAGCCCACTGAAGATAGTGCCGCTCCTACTGAAGATGGTACCGAGCCACCCCAAGCCGAATAACATCTGAAATAGAAAAAACTATCGCCAATTGCACTGGAGCAAATCTGGAAGCAAGCCGGATGGGATAGTCAGACTAGATTGTTAAGAAAACATAACAATCTAGTCAATTTTTCGCCAAAAGGCCAATATTTGGGCTATTCGACCTTTAGTGCGGCAAAGGTAAAAGCTAGGCTCTGTTGAACGGCAAGAAAGCCGTGAGCGTCTCGATTTGTCTTTCCAGGCGCAGAGCAGCGTTTTTTGTTGGCAAAAATTTTGGGCGCGAAGTTTGTTCACCCTGTGTAAAAACTATTTTTGCATAGGAGTAGAGTAAGGCGGCGCTGTTCCCTTGAATTTTTGCTTTTAGGGTAAAAAATATCAAAATTATAAAAGAACTCGGCGTTTAAACGCAGAGTTAGTGTACGCTTGTGTTCGGAGGTTCCGGAAAGAATATGGCAGGCAAGATTGTCGGTATTGACCTTGGTACGACCAACTCAGTTGTGTCTATTGTTGAGGGTGGTCAACCTATCGTTATCCCCAGTGCAGAAGGGGATTATCTTTTCCCATCAGTAGTCGGTTTTTCCAAAACTGGCGAGCGTTTGGTCGGCTCTGTGGCTAAGCGTCAGGCTGTTTCCAACCCGGATCGTACAGTTATTTCTATCAAACGTTATATGGGCACCGACCATAAAACGGTAATTGACGACAAGCAGTACAGCCCTCAGGAAATATCGGCCATGATTTTGCAAAAGATCAAAGCCGATGCCGAATCTTATTTGGGCTTCCCTATCGAGCAAGCTGTCATTACAGTTCCTGCTTACTTCTCCGACTCAGAGCGTCAGGCCACTAAAGATGCTGGTACGATCGCCGGTTTGGAAGTTTTGCGTATTATCAACGAGCCTACTGCTTCTTGTATGGCTTATGGTTTGACCAAAAATGACGACGATTCTTCTGACAAAACTGAAACCGTTTTGGTATGGGACTTGGGCGGTGGAACGTTCGATGTTTCCATTGTAGAAATTGGCGGTGGTTTGGTAGAAGTAAAAGCTACAGCTGGCGACTCTCACTTAGGCGGTGACGACTGGGACCAGCGCATTATGGATTGGCTGGCTGAAGAATTTAAAAATCAGCACAATATCGATTTGCGCACCGATCGCTTGGCTATGCAACGTTTGAAGGAAGCTTCCGAAAATGCCAAAATCAAGCTTTCTACCGAGACAACTACTCGTATCAATTTGCCCTTTATCGCTGCCGACGCTACCGGCCCCAAACACCTTGATGTTGAGCTTACTCGTGTAAAATTCCAAGAACTGACTGCTGATTTGGTCGACAGATGCGAAGAGCCTGCCAAACGCGCTTTAACCGACTCAGGTTTGGGCATTCACCAGATCAATAAAGTACTGCTGGTAGGTGGTTCAACCCGCATGCCCGCCGTCCAGGATAAAGTACGTTCTCTCTTCAACAAAGAGCCTTCCCGCGAGATCGACCCCGATAAGGTGGTAGCCATGGGCGCTGCCATTCAAGGTGCTGTTTTGGCTGGCGAAGTAAAAGATATGGTTCTTTTAGACGTAACTTCGCTTTCTTTGGGAATTGAAACTGTAGGTGGTGTCTTCACCAAATTAATTGAGCGCAACTCTCATATCCCTTGCTCTAAGACTAGAATCTTCACTACTGCAGCCGACGGCCAAACTGTAGTTGAAGTACATTGCTTGCAAGGTGAACGTGAGTTGGCAGCTCACAACAAGTCTTTGGGCCGCTTCGAATTGCGCAACATTCCTCCGGCTCCACGTGGTGTGCCTCAGATTGAAGTTACTTTTGATCTCGACGCTAACGGCATTGTAAATGTCTCTGCCAAAGACTTAGCTACTGGCAACAAGCAAAAAATTACCATTCAATCTCCTACCAATCTCTCTCGCGAAGAAATTGACCATATGGTCAAAGAAGCTGCTGTTTATGCTGAAGAGGACGGCCGCCGTCGCGAAGAGTCAACTATTCGCAACAAGGCTAATATCGAAATTGATACTGCCGAACATACTATGCGTGACTTAGGCGAGCGCATTACTCCCGAACATCAGAGGGCTTTGCGCGACGCTATCGACCGTTTGCGTATGTCTATGCAAGCTTTCGACTTGCCCAAAATATCTGCCGATACTAAGGCTTTGTCCGATCAGCTCTTCAGTATTTCTACCGACGCCTACTATGCTTTGGAAACTGGCCGTGTAGGAGCCGAAGCCAAGAAACCTGAAGAAACTCTGCAGGCAGAAATTGAGGATGAACCCGCCGACGAAGATCTTTTCGGCTGGTTTGATAAAGAAGGATCTAAGTAAAATGAAAAAACGGCAGCTTTCGAGCTGCCGCAGTGCATAACGTCGGCGTCGAGGGCATTGCCATCTCTTACAGTGTCCATTCGGGTCGACGTTTTTTTGAGGAGTACCATATTTTATGGCAACAAGCATCGACTATTATGAAGTATTGAACGTTTCGCGCAATGCTTCCGACCAAGAAATAAAACAAGCATATCGCCGTTTAGTGCGCAAATATCACCCTGACGTAGCTGAAGATAAAGAAAAAGCTCAGGAAGAAATGATTAAGGTCAATGAGGCCTACGGTATTTTATCCGATCCTGACAAACGGGCTTATTATGATAATTACGGTGAAGCTCCCGGATCTTCGTCGGCTCGTGGAGGAGGAGGCTTTAGTGGCTTTGGAGGCTTTGGCGGTTTCGGCGGCTTAGGCGATATTTTTGAAAGCTTCATGAATATGGGCGGCGGCCGTGACGATCGTCAACCCAGAAGAGGACGTGATATACGCTTAGGCGTCAAGATTAGTTTACAAGAAGCCTATACCGGTTGTAAACGCGATATAGAGTTTACTGTGCACGAGACTTGTTTGAGTTGTCGTGGTAAGCGTACCACCGAGCCTGATGGCATAGAAGAATGCCCTACTTGTCATGGTGCAGGCCGAGTACAAAAGCAAATAAATATTGGATTCGGAACCGTAGCTCAAGTAGTTGAGTGTCCCACTTGTGGCGGTCTGGGTAAAAAAGTTAAAAAACCTTGCTCAGAGTGCAAAGGTACCGGCTTGGTAGAAAATAAAAAGCATGTTGAAATTGATATTCCGGCTGGTATAGATACTGGAAACGGCTTGCGCGTGCCTGAGTGCGGAGAGCCGGGAATAAATGGCGGCCCCAGAGGCAACGTTGTAGTTATGGTTGAAGTGGAAGACGATCCACGCTTTATTCGCGAAGGTTCCGATTTAATTTATAAAAAAGATATCACCTTCACGGAAGCGGCTTTGGGCGATAATGTCGACATTGAACAAGTTGTTGGCAAATCGGAAAAGTTGGCCATCCCTCCGGGCACACAAAGTGGATCTACGTTCCGAATTCGCGGTCGTGGCATGCCAGAATTTGGAGGCAGCCACTTTGGCGATTTGCATGTAGTCGTTCAGGTAATTGTGCCTACAAAGCTTAATGATAAACAGAAAAAGCTTTTGCAAGAGTTCGCCCAAGCGGGCCCTCAAGAAGCGAAAGAACCCAGCAAAGGATTTTTTAGGAGGATCCATGATGCAATCTTCGGCTAGCCTGCGTGGCCTTACTTGGCAGGAATTAGAAATAACCGGCAGTCCCGATATCGCTTGTGAGCTCGACGCTTTTCTTACTTCGTGTCAGCTGGGTGGCTGGGTAGTAGAAGCTGAAGAACCGCAGCTTTGTTGGATCGTGTATTTACCTTGTACTGGTAATTGGGAAGAGCGCTTCAGCAAAGTACTCCACGGCGTCCGCGAATTAGGCGGCGATTGCCAGTTCCGCAAAAATATTGTAGATGAAGATTGGGCCAATTGTTGGAAGCAATTCTATCATCCTATGCGTTTTGGACAACATATCGTTGTTTGCCCCTCTTGGGAAGAGTTTAAGCCTGAAGAAGGCGACAAAGTGATTACTTTAGATCCTGGCATGGCTTTTGGTACCGGCGCTCACGCTAGCACAGCTATGTGCTTAGAAATGTTGGAACGCGTTTATGCTAAGAATGTGCCAGATCGCATTCTTGATGTGGGTACTGGCTCTGGCATTTTGGCTATCGCCGCCCGCCTTTTGGGTAGTCGCCTTATTGTGGCTTCCGATAGCGATCCTGTAGCTGTTAAAGCCGCTCGCGAAAACTTTGCGGCCAATCACTTAAACGAAGATTGTGATCTTTTTGAGTATGTCGGTGTGCCTTTGGAAAAAGGGCGTTTTCCTTTGGTTTGCGCCAATTTGGTCGCCTCTTTGCTTTGCCGCTTAGCAGCCGATTTAGTAAAAGCCACTTTGCCCGGCGGCCAGCTGGTTTTGAGCGGCATCGTCCAGGAACGAGCTGATGAAGTAATTGAAGCGTTCGCCGATGAGGGTGCCAAAGTGGTCGATCGTATTGACAAAGACGATTGGGTTTGTCTCTTAGTTCAAGCGAAGTAGAGCACTAATATGCGCATAACCAGAGTATTCTCTCCGCAAAAATTGAGCGTAGGTTTGTCCTTTGCCCTGGATAGCGATACAAGCAAGCACCTTACTCGGGTTATGCGCTTGCGTGTAGGGCAGGAGTTTGTCTCTTTCGACAACTCCGGCGCCGAATTTGTCTGTCGCTTGACTGAAATTGCCCGCCATGGTTTAGCCCAAGGGGAAGTTTTGTCGGCTTCTTTTCCAGATGTAGAGTCTGCATGCCGCTTGCGTATTTGTCTTTCTATAGTTAAGGGCGAACGCTTCGATTGGGCTGTAGAAAAGCTGACCGAACTGGGAGTGGCCGAGATTGTTCCTATACAAACAGAGTTTACCCAAGTAATAGCCCCAGCCGATAATAAGCGTGAACGCTGGCAGCGTTTAGCAGCCGGAGCCGCCGGTCAAAGTGGCCGTGTTATGGTGCCTGAGATAACTGCCCCTATGAGCTTTACAGAGGCTTTGATAAAATATAGCGCTGAAGGGACATGTATCATGTTTAATTGCGGCGCTGAGCCTTTTGATCTTAAAGACGAAGCTCTTTCGGCGTGTACAATTTTTATCGGCCCTGAAGGCGGCTTTTCGCTTAGTGAATTACAAGCGGCTGAAGCTAGCGGCTGTCGCTTTTATAGCTTAGGTAAGCGCATTCTGCGTGTTGAAACTGCAGCTTTAGCGGCTGCTTCACGCCTGACTGTGTAATTGTGTTTTTGTTGAAAAAGAGCTCTACCTACACGGTGTATCATTTTTTTGGCAAAAAGTTCGCTCAGCTATTGACATAAGCTGTTCTGATCGATAAAATACCTTTGTCCCGAGGGCGAATAGCTCAGTTGGCTAGAGCACCTGCGTCACATGCAGGGGGTCACAGGTTCGAGTCCTGTTCCGCCCACCATTGTAAGGGACTTAGGCAAAAGAAGAATATGCGGTATGGGGGAGTGGCCTAGAGGCTTAGGGCGCTGGCCTGTCACGCCGGAGGTCGCGGGTTCGAATCCCGTCTCTCCCGCCAAATATCTTCTTCTTTTTGTCTGCCGGGGTAGCTCAGTTGGTAGAGCATGCGACTGAAAATTGCAGTGTCCCCAGTCCGAATCTGGGCCTCGGCACCACCAAAACGGGCGTAAGTCTGTTTTGAAAGAACGCAGCGGTATGGGGGAGTGGCCTAGAGGCTTAGGGCGCTGGCCTGTCACGCCGGAGGTCGCGGGTTCGAATCCCGTCTCTCCCGCCAATACGTTCTTCTTTTTCGCCGGGGTAGCTCAGTTGGTAGAGCATGCGACTGAAAATTGCAGTGTCCCCAGTCCGAATCTGGGCCTCGGCACCACCCGAACTTTATAGTTCGGCGCACTTTATGCGGCACGGGGGAGTGGCCTAGAGGCTTAGGGCGCTGGCCTGTCACGCCGGAGGTCGCGGGTTCGAATCCCGTCTCTCCCGCCAAGTATATATGCGAATAAAGACGCTTAGCATTCGTGCCGGGCGTTTTTTTTTGCTTTTTTGTATCTTTTCGAATATAGCACTTGAGGTTAATTATCCTCTGAAGCAGGAAGCCTCTTTTTGAGCAAAGAAGGGGAAAGGGTTGTTTTTGCTAATTGATAAAATTAGTAACTAATCGGAGGAATGTTTAAAAGTGACTTTATCGAGTGGACTCAGACAGATAACCGAACACACGCCGGTTATTGCAGTAATACGTCACATCCTTAAAAAGCAGGAAGCTCCCATTACGGTGCGCGATCTTACTGCTCAGGTAATAGATGCTTGGGGACGTGATTTCCCCCAGAATCCTTATGTAGATTACTGCTTAGTTTATAAATTAGCCGTCGGTATCTTAAACTGTCAGGAGAAATACGATAATTTACCTAACGGAGCTCCGATTTTCTTAGAGCGCGAGCAACCTGACAGCGATCCTATCATGGTCAATCCTCGTATGAATAGTATTGTTCTTAACGAAATTGCCGATGATTTAGCTGATATTATGCTCGTTTACAAAGAGCGCTTCTAGTCAATAGGACTTCTCTCTGGTTTTTTAGTTGTTCCGCTTTTTGGGATAATTAAAATTGGGGGGATTATCAAAAAAAATATACGGAGGGGTCTTTATATGGATAAATTAAAAGCTTTAGATGCTGCTGTAGGGCAGATTGAAAAAGCCTTTGGTAAGGGCTCAATTATGAAATTGGGCGAAGCGGCCAGCCGTTTCGAAGTGCCGGTTATTCCTACTGGTGCCATGTCCTTAGATTTGGCTTTGGGTATTGGTGGCGTTCCTCGCGGTCGTGTTTGTGAGATATACGGCCCGGAATCGTCAGGAAAAACTACCTTGGCTTTGCAAATCATTGCTGAGGCTCAACGCATGGGCGGTGTGGCTGCTTTTATCGACGTTGAACACGCTTTGGATCCTGTTTATGCTCACAACTTGGGCGTAAATACCGATGAACTCTATGTATCCCAGCCCGATACTGGTGAGCAAGGCTTAGAGATCGTCGAAATGTTGGTTAGATCCAATGCTGTCGATGTAGTGGTGGTAGACTCTATTGCCGCTATGGTTCCCAAGGCCGAAATTGAAGGTGATATGGGCGATTCTCATATGGGATTGCAAGCTCGCCTTATGTCTCAGGCTTTGCGTAAATTGACGGCGGTTATCTCCAAGTCGCGCACGGCGGTTATCTTTATTAACCAAATTCGCGAAAAAATCGGTGTTATGTTTGGCAATCCCGAGACTACTCCCGGCGGCAGGGCTATGAAGTTCTATGCTTCTGTACGTATGGACGTCCGCAAGGGCGACGCCATTAAGTCTGGCTCTGAAAATGTCGGCCATAGGGTCAAAGTCAAGATCGTTAAAAACAAATTGGCTCCGCCTTTCAAAACTGCCGAGTTTGATATTTTGTTTGGTCGCGGTATATCTCGCGAAGGTAGCTTAATCGATGTCGGTACAGAGAAAGGCGTTATCCAGAAAGCTGGCGCTTATTACTCTTTCGGCGATATCCGTTTAGGCCAAGGACGCGACAATGCCCGCGCTTATTTGGAGCAAAATCCCGATTTGGCTGATGAAATTGACGATCAAATCAGAGAAAAGCTCTTAGCCGATCGCGCTCCTGTCGAAGAAGAAGCTTCTACCGACGAGGATAAAGTGTAAGCGTGAGCTCTCCTGAAGCTGACGAACGTACCTATCTCGAGCGGGCTTTGCATATGCTCTCTTTGCGAGATCACTCTTGCCAAGAGCTTAAGCAAAAGCTGATTTCGCGAGGTTGTCCGCTCGAGACGGCGCAGCGTATTGTGGAGCGCTGCTTGGGGTGGAAATATCTTGATGATGAACGTTATGCAGAGCGTTTTGTCAAGACCAAAGCTATGGGGGGGTGGGGCAGTAGGCGTATTTATGGTGAATTACTTCGGCGTGGTGTAGAGGCCGAAGTAGCCCGTTTAGCTTGCGCCTCTATTCAGGAAGATGGAGAAAGTGAGCTAGCTTCGGCTTTGGAGTTAGCGGCCAAAAAGGCTGCCTGTGGTCGTAGTTACGCTGCTATTTGCCGCTTTTTGGCTTCCCGCGGTTTCCCCGTTGAAATAGTATTAAAGGCTGCCGCTCAGGCTTCTCAGCAAGAGCCCTTGGAAGAGTAAGGAGCTTTCAATACTTTTAGATACTGAGAAGTCGGCTCTTAAGAGTAGGGGAGGGCCGACTTTTTCTTTTTTTCCTCTTGTCAGAGAAAGTATCTGCTTAAAGAACGCCTTGGAGGCGTTTTGCCATGTTTAAATAGGTCATTTGTTTTATTAGGTTGTCTGGAACGCGCCTTGCACTGGTGCTGTCAATTTGGCAGGCAATCATAGAGAAGGAAGTTATATTTGTTATGCCGGCTATGTTAACCGTTTTAGATCAACTAATGGTTATTGTGGCTAGTTTACTGTTTTTGGCTGTTGGATGGGCAATTGGGGTTCGAATAGAGATCCGCAGACAGCAAGCGGCAAAGTTAGCGGCTGATGATATTAGAGCAGAGGCAGAGCATTATGCCGACTCTGTAAAAAAAGAGCGCATTCAGGAAGCTTCAGACACTATCGACAAAATGCGTGCCGAAGCTAAGCGTGAAGCTGACGAAAATCGTTTAGCTCAGCAAAGAACTAAAGAAGAACTTGATAAGCGCGAGAGC
The DNA here is from genome assembly GCA_004554425.1 of Candidatus Saccharimonadota bacterium. Lineage (GTDB taxonomy): Bacteria > Vulcanimicrobiota > Xenobia > Xenobiales > Xenobiaceae > Bruticola. The sequence continues at coordinate 21,548 of SFMI01000017.1, forward strand.
AATTTAGAAGTAAAAGAACGCCAACTTATTGAGCGTGAGCGTATGTTGGCTAATCAGCAAGGCCATCTCGATTCCAAAGAAGAGCGTTTGTCTGCTCTAGAATCGGAACTTACCGATCGCAATCAGGCTTTATCGGAAGGGGAGAGCGCTTTGCAAGCTTCTTTGGAGCGCCAGGCTGGTATGACCGGTGAAGAAGCTAAGGTGGCTCTTTTTGAAAAGATTGAAAATGAAAACCGTTTGGCTTTAGCTCGTCGTGTACGTCAAGCCGAATTAGCTGCCAAAGAAGATGCTGCTCGTAAAGCTAGGCGGATTATTACTTTGGCTATCCAAAAATATGCTTCGGAGCAAGTTGTCGAATCGACAATCAATGTGGTCAATCTGCCTTCAGAAGAGATGAAAGGGCGCATTATCGGTCGTGAAGGGCGTAACATTCGCTTAATCGAGAATCTGACAGGGGTCGATCTTATAGTTGACGATACTCCAGAAACTGTCTTGCTCTCTTGCTTCGATCCGGTTAGACGTGAGCTTTCGCGCCGCGCTGTGGAAAAATTGGTTGCCGACGGTCGCATTCGTCCCACTAAAATTGAAGAAGTGGTCGCCGCTTCGAAAAGTGAGCTTGACGAAATGATTACCAATGCTGGCGACAAAGCAGCCTTGGAAGCTGGTGTTATAGGCCTAGATCCAGAGCTTATTCGTATGCTCGGTCGCTTAAGTTTCCGTACTTCTTATGGCCAAAATATGCTTAAGCACTCTTTGGAAGTTAGCTTTTTAGCTGCTCAAATGGCTGCCGAGTTAGGAGCCGATGTGCAAGTTGCTACTAGGGCCGGCTTGTTACACGATATAGGTAAAGCTGTGACTGGCACTATGGAAGGCCCACACGCTATTGTGGGCGGCCGTTATTGCGAAAAATATGGCGAAAGTCCGCAAGTTGTACACTGTGTGGAAGCTCACCACGAAGATGTAGAACAAAAAACTATCGAGGCTATGTTAGTGCAAGCTGCCGACGCTATTTCGGCCGCCCGTCCTGGAGCCAGACGTGAAAATGTAGAAGATTACATTAAGCGTTTGGAAAATATCGAAAAGATTGGTCACAGCTTTGAAGGCGTCGATCAAGTTTATGCTGTGCAAGCCGGCCGCGAAGTGCGCGTTTTTGTCAATCCTAGCGTTGTTGACGATCTGGAAGCGGCCCGCTTAGCCAACAAGATCGCTGCTCGCATAGACGAAGAAATTAAATCGCCCGGTATGGTCTTAGTAACTGTGGTACGCGAAAGCCGCCATCAAGCCAAAGTGCCTTAAAAATTTTGAAGCTAGCCCAGCCTTTTCCGCTTTCAAGCCGTGCGACAATTTAGAATGCGGGTGGCTGTTTGTAGCCTAGTTGGGCAAAACCTTTATAAGGAGCCAAATAGACAAACATGAGACGAATTTACACTATTTTCCTGACTTTGTGTTTATTGTTAAGTTGCTCTAATGTGGGGGTTGCCCAGCATGTCGGCGCTTTGCAAGAATATCAGCAAGCCCGCACTTACGCTTCTGGTAAGCATTGGAAAGAGGCACTGCCCTTTTTGGAGCGAGCTTTAAAAATTGATCCTGGCTACGCCGACGCTCTTTACATGAAAGCTATTTGCCATATGTCTTTGGAAGAGTATGACAAAGCTGTGCCTCTTCTAAAGCGGCTTACCGGTTTGCGTCCCGAATTTGTCAATGGTTGGGGCTTGCTTAGTCAGTGCTATGTCCAATTAAATCAGCTTGACAATGCCAAAAATGCTATAGGCGAATTGAGCAAAGCGCCAGGTGGCGGGCCGGAGTCTCGTTATATGTCTGGCGTACTTTATTGGATAAAAGGCGACTTAACCAAAGCCGAATCGGAATGGCTCGAAGCTATCCGCCTGCGCCCAGAAATGGCTAAAGCCCATTACAATTTAGGTATGCTCTATCGCTTAAAAGGCGACCGTGTACGCGCTTCTTCTTTTCTTAATGACGCTGTGCGCCATAATCCCGACAATCCCAACTATCGTTTAGGCTTGGGTATTTTGCAATATGAAATGGGTCACAAAGTTAATGGCGCAGGCAACTTAGACAAAGTGCGTGCTCAAATGGAGCGCACCGACTTATCTTCTTTGGCTTTGGCTTATCAAATGTATGTCAACAAGCGCTACGAAGCAGCCGAAAAGGCGGCGGCCCGAGCTTATAAAGAAAACGGTGAACTTACGGAAGCTTATCTTCTGCGCGGAAAATGCTTACTTGAGCTTGGCCAAGATAAAGAAGCCAAAGAAATGTTCCTGAAAGTAACCAAAATGGACAAAAACATTAAGGAAGCCAAGCAAGCTTTAGATAAAATTGCCGCCAAAGAAAAGGCTGCCCGGGAGAAGGCTGAGCGTGAAAAAGCTGAGGCTGAAGCTAAAGCCAAAGCTGCTCAAGCTGCCGAATCAGAAAATGTAGCCGCGCCTACAGCTGAACCTACCCAAGGCGCGGCTAACGAAAGCTCAGAGGCCAAGGCTGGATCTGGAGCCAAACCGGAGAAAACAATTTTCTAAGTTATGCGCTCTTATCGTGTCGGTTTGGCTCTAGTAGTGGTAGTCTTGGGGCTTATTTGTTGGTTTGGCGTCTATCGGCCTAGCGCAGCGCCAGGAGCTCCCGGGCAGCAACACTTAGAGGTATGGACGATAGCCCTTAAGCCCAAGTTCACCGTTTACATGGAAGGGCTTTTCCGCGAATTTGAAAAGGCCAACCCGTCAGTAAAAATAAATTGGATCGATTTGCCTCAGCAAAATATTATGCAAAAGCTGATGGCTTCCATTGCTGGCGGCGTGCCTCCCGATGTAGTTAATTTAACTACGGGCAACGCTTTATTTTTGGCACAGAATATGAGCTTGGCGCCCATTTCTCAATATGTGAACGCTCAGGAAGACGAACAATATTATCCCGGGTTATGGAATTCGGCTTCTTTAAATGGACAAATATATGCTGTGCCTTGGTATGTTTCGGCGCGAGTGCTTATTTTTAACCGTCAGCTTTTGCAAGAATCGGGTTGGCCTATGCAACGTGCGCCGCGCTCTCGAAGCGAAGTAGCCGAACTGGCTGCCGCCATTAAAAAGCACAAACCGCAAAGTTGGGGCTATTATCCTGTGGTACGTATTATGGATGATTGGCGCTTGGCCAATTTGCCCATTTACGATAAACATACAGGGCGGGCCTTATTTAGGGAAAAGCCCTACGTGCAAGCGTTGGAATGGTATGCGCAATTATACAAGCGGCAGCTTTTGCCAGCGGAATTTTTACTAGATGGCTACCAAGGCGCTTTAGAGCGCTACAAGCAAGGCAATTTAGCACTTTTGGAAGCTGGGCCGCAATTGCTTTTACAAATAAAAGCCGACGCTCCTCAAGTGTATGCCCAAACAGACATTGCCCCTTTGCCTTGGTCTAAAGAAGGCAAAGTACCGGCCGCTTTAATGAACTTAGCCGTGCCTCAGTCTTCTCCGAATAAAGAACTGGCTGTAAAGTTGGCTCTTTTTATAACCAATTGGCAAAATCAATTAAAGTTTGCCCAAGAAGTACCTTTACTTACTTCCACTTGGCGCAGTACGCAGGATCCCTTTTTTAGTAAAAGTAACGGCGATCCGTTGCAAGACAAAGCTGTGCGCGTCTCTTTAAAGCAATTGCCCAAAGCCAACGATTTTTCTTTAAGCTTGCCTCATGCGCGGGATTTAGAACGCCTATTAAATAAGGCTGTCGAATCGGCAATTTATGGCGATAAGAGTAGCCAGAAAGCCTTAAATGAAGCTGCTGAAGCTTGGGATAAAATTATTGAAGCTTCCGGCTATGGAGATAATCATGAATGAAAAACAAGCATATAACGACCAAAATACTACTATTGCCCAATTGCGTGACCAAGTGATCGCTTTTCGCGACGCTCGCGATTGGAAACAATTTCATAATCCCAAAGACTTAGCTATAGCTATGTCTATCGAAGCTTCTGAAGTACTGGAATTGTGCCGTTTCAAAGATAGTGCAGAAATTATAGAAGCGGTTAAAAGTGGACGCAATAAAGAATTTGCTTACGAAATGGCTGATGTTTTGTCCTATTTATTGACGCTTTCTGATTGTTTGGGGGTAGATTTAGCTCAAGCTATGCAAGAAAAAGCTAAAATAAATGAAGCTCATTATCCAGTGGCATTAGCTAAGGGAAAGAAAGCTAAGTATACAGAATTAAGGCAGTAGCTCAGGTTTTTTCACAATTATAAAAAGGGGGCATCGGTTATGAATAAAAAAGCAAAATTGTTGGCTTTAAGTTTGTC
>SFMI01000145.1 GCA_004554425.1 Candidatus Saccharimonadota bacterium
CCGTAAGCTTTGCAGAACATTTGTCAAATGGTATGGCTATATTACTCAGATTGCACGTATGTTCGATAAGCAGATGCATAATGAGTATATCTTCTGCTCTTACCTTGCAAAGATTGTACCGGCAGATCCAACGACGCCATTTGATCTCGACAATAGAGTTAAACTTGAGTATTACAATCTTGAGAAAACTTATGAAGGCTCTATTGAACTTGTAAAAGAAGAAAAGAGCGTTTATGAACCTGCTAAGTTGAAAAAGCCTGTTAAAATGGTCGAGACACTTAGTCCATTAGAAAAAGTTATTGAGAAAATCAATCAGCAGTATATGGGAAACTTTACTGAAGGCGACAAGGTTGTAATTACCGCACTGCATCAGAAATTAAAGAACAACAAAAAATTGATGAAAGCTGCCAAAACAGATGGTCGTCAAATTTTTGAAAAAAATATTTTCCCGCAGTTGTTTAATGATGCAGCACAAGAAGCATACATTGAAAGCACGGAAACATACACAAAACTATTTGAGGATGCTGGAAAGTATCATGCTATTATGAGTGCACTAGCTCAGATAATGTTTGATGAGTTGAAAAATGAAAAAGAATAAACGTCGGTAACATAATAAAAGATATAATCCCGTGGTAACTGTAACGGTTCCACGGGACTACGTGTCTGCAAAAACAAAAAGCAGCTTCCGCCTAGCCTGTATGCTATAAGCAAAAGCTGCCTTTCTATAAACAGTAAGGAATGGAAAAAGCCAAAAGCCTTAAACCGTTCTGACCTTGTCTATGACAGTAATAGCTAAAAATTTACTTTTGCCACCTTTGTTGCTCACCGTATAAAAATTCAACCATGTCAACATAAAGCTCTTTGCACTTAATATTTTCGCCATCTTCAATGTATCGCAAACACTTGGAAAGATAAGCTTCATTTAAATGGCGATAAATAGCGCGGCGGTTAGGTTGTTTATTGATTAACTCAACAAGAGCCGGAGCTGTAGCATAATAGCGCTTAATCAATTGCTCACCGTCAGGCTGCTTTCTAAGCCACATATCACGGAAGGAACGGAACATTGTCAATTCATAACAATTGTCACCCTTGCCATACTCTTGGCAAGTAGCGGTAGTAATGTAACAACCGCCGCCACCGCCGCCACCACCGAATATAGCATTACCTACACTCTTTATACCACTTGCTACTGTGTTTACTACAGATCCTATGCAATTTACCGCTGCACTGGCTACATTTTTTACTACATTACGAGCTCCATCATATAACGCCTTGACACCTTGCATTACTGCACCGCCAATGGTAGAGCCGGCCATATAGCCTAATGTGTTGCCTACAAATCCGCCTATGGCAGTACCAGCCGGGCCTACTAGTGAACCTAACGCTGAACCTACTATAGCCCCTCCCTTAGCGGCTACGGCTATTCCGGCTACACAAGCGCCTGTTGTCTGGGCCATAACTTCTAAGCCTTCATGAACGGTCAACCTTCCATCGGCTACTTGCTTGGCGACCTTGACATTCTCGATAGCCACAAAAGCTACATTGGCACAAACATTTCCGCTGCCGCCTTTAAGCTGTTGTATTTGTGGTATCAAGCCTTTCTCTCCAGCTACTCTTATAGCACCAGCTACTGCTACTTTTACTCCTTCGTCTACGCCAGCATCTACCGCTTTTTTTACAACCTCGTCGCCTTCAATCTCTTCTCCATTGATAACCTTTTGGGCAAGATCTCTACCAACAGCCACAGCAGCATTTTGCACACCAGCATAACAAGCTTGTCTGCCTATACTTAAAGCGGTAACTTTCAGCGTATATTCATTTTCTTTTCTCTTAGGCTTAGCCTCAGAACTTCCAGAATTGCTTTGTCTACCCGACTCTTGCTGCCGCTTTTCAGTAGTTCCGGCTTTATCTTCATGTGGAATCCAGCCTTTTTCTTCAGCTACCTTGGTAGCGCCATCTACTGCTACTTTTACTGCTTCATCTACGCCGGCATCTACCGCTTTTTTTACAACCTCGTCGCCGTCAATCTCTTCTCCATTAAGAACCTTTTGGGCAATATCTCTACCGGCAGTAGCGGCAGCAGTTTGTACCCCAGCATGACAAGCTTGCTTGCCTATATTTAAAGCGCTATTCGACTCTTGGCGCTTCTCAGCAGCTTCGGTTTTGGCTCCAGTAGCAGAAGCCGACGCAGAATTACTGCTGCCATTTTCTGCAGCAATTACTTTATATGTTGCTTCATTGGCGCTTTTAATAGCTTCTTCTAAGCTTTGCAAATATTCAGCTCTCTTGGAAATTGGCATATCCGCAGTAGCTTGCATTACTTTAGAAGCAAACCAACTCTCTTTACTTCTGCCTATAGCAATAGCTTTTTGCTGAGAAGCTTTCATCTCTTCAGCAGTTTGCAACGCAGAAATAATTTCGCTACTTATAGCCTCAACTTCATTGGCGCTCTTTTCCGGTAATTGCTTATGCAATTCTTGCGCCAACCATTGGGCTAAAGGCACCTCTTGAGAGGCAGCGTAACTTTTTAAGAAGGCTTTTTCTATTTGGAAAACTTGCTTAGCTTTTTCTTCCGGCCAAATCTTCTCTACGCAGTAAGAATCAAATACTTCCGCTTCTTGTTTGTCTTCCATTTTTTTATCTACCTACCTTATCGCTACCCAAAGCCTAAAACGCAAAGCGTAAATTACGCGCTACTTTATTTTTTGGAAGCTGGCTTAAGATCCATATCTTTAACCGCTTCTTTTATTTGCTTAATACGCGTAGAAAGAGTACTAGAAATAGACTTGATACTTTTCTGAGCTTTTTTAAGATCATCGGTAGTCATTTGCTTTCTTCCCTCTACAAAGCAACTTTCTACGGCGTCTTTAACGATAGCTTCCAAATCGGCTCCGCTATAGCCATCGGTATCTTTGACAACAGAGATAATGTCCAAGTCCCTATTCCATTTGCCGCGCTTCTTAAGGTGAATTTCTATAATCTTTTTGCGCTCTTCGTTATTGGGGAAATCTACATAGAAAAGCTCGTCGAAGCGGCCTTTGCGCAAAAATTCCGGAGGAATCCGAGAAATATCGTTAGCGGTAGCTACAATAAAGACGGTATTTTCCTTTTCTTGCATCCAAGTTAAGAACTGACCAAATAAGCGCGTAGTGACGTCACTGCCGCCACCAGTAGAGCCAATACCGGAGAAAGCTTTCTCTAATTCGTCGATCCAAAGTACGCAAGGGCTAATAGCTTCAGCTAACTTCAAAGCTCGCCTCATATTCTCTTCCGATTCGCCGATATACTTACCCAATAAGCGTCCCACATCGAGCCTAACCAGAGGCACTTTAAATAGCTTAGCTGTAGCTTTAGCGGCCAAACTCTTACCGCAACCGGGCATACCTACAATCATCATGCCTTTGGGAATATCTACTCCGAACTTAATAGCCTTGTCTAGCTGGTTAAATATACGCTCTTTCTTACTCAGCCAATCTTTTAAGTTTTCCAGTCCGCCAATATCATTGATATCTTCACGAACCAAGATCATCTCCAATAAGCCGGCCTTTTTAACCAATTGCTCTTTCTCGCGGAAAATGAGTTGCTTATCGTCAAAGTCCAAGCAACCGCCTTCTTGATAGGCTAAATTGAGAATTTGTTTAATTTGGAACTCATTTAAGCCCTTAAAGGAAATAGTAATTTCGTTTAAGACGTCCTCAGCAATATCAATATCTAAGTCTTGAGCAAATTCTAAGATAATATTGCGAATTTCTGAATCGTCCGGCAAAGGTATTTCAAAAACGGTAATAAGATCTTCCAATTCTTCGGGAATATGAAGCTTACTAGAGACAATGAAAATAGAAGCGCTATACTCATCGTTATACAAGTTGCGCTCGGCAATATATTTCAATAAAGAAATAACTGCCGGATCGTCCAGTTGATTGTGGACGTCCTTAAGGACAATAAGTGTATTCTGCTCGTAGCCCTCGTCTTTGATATCATTCAAAAATTTGGTTAAGCCACATTCTTGCATAGCCGACATAGCCGATTTAGTCTTAAAATCGACAGAGCCTAAGCCGTTATTGTATTCAAAAATTTTCCTATCGCCAGCAATACTGGCAATAATGTCATCAATAACTTTGAAATCAAAGTGGTTGATATAGATAATGGGATACAAGGCTTCGACATATGAAGCGAGGAGATTGACAGTATTATTGTTCATTATTTTTATTGGCTCCTATTTAAACGTTATGCACTCATGTAAATTACGAACTGACGATACGGCCACTTTGATCCTTTAACGATCAAACCATCACACAGCGCAGGACTACCACACCGAACGAACTTGGTATTGCTATCAGCAGCACTTTTATAAAGTTCGTTAGAATACAAAAGTATAATCTTGTTTTACCTGAGCCACGGCATCTGCCGTGGCTCTTCTGTTGGG
>SFMI01000018.1 GCA_004554425.1 Candidatus Saccharimonadota bacterium
GGGTTAAGATGAACCTCTAGGTCGATCGCTTACACGATGATAAGCTTGATTTAGAAGTTGCTGTTCAAAATATTTTCAAAAGAAAAAGACGTTCTGTCGTAAGGCAGGGCGTTTTTTTTTGCCTTTTTTAGTCAAGCCGCACTACAAGCACAAATATGTTGTATGAAAAATTGCGTTGACATAAATGAAATTTATAGCCGCAAAAATGTTCGTTATACCCACCGGAGAAAACTTTATCGCGTCAGCGATCTTTCGAGGAGGGATATAACGAACTAAACAATTAGGCTATAAATTTAGCATAACGCAAGCAGTGTAAATGTGCGTAGTAGTGTCGTACTTGGCTTTAGCCTATCACTGGTATGGCTGCGAAGTTGCAAGCAATGTTGCGCAGCCTAAACGCTGGCAGTGGAGAAGGAGAGGCGTACAGCTGGTGGAAAGGCTGGTAAAAAATAGTGGAGTGCATCAGAGCAAAAATGCGCAAACTGTGGTTTAAACTTCTCACTTTTGTCTTATTAAGCGCTTGTTTCCTGTCTGCTGTTGCTTATGCTGACAATGAAGCGCCGACATCTTTAGGATATCATCCTTACGAAGAATTGGGCGTTCAAGTTATGACACGCGGTAATGCCTATAATGTTAAGGACACTTTGGACGACCCTACAGTCCGTATCTTTATTTTACAAATTCCCTTCGAACAATTCGATCTTTCTTGTTGTCCAGCTATTGTCGATTGGGTGCGTCAAGGCCACTCTTTTTGGTTCTACGACTCACGTTACGCCCCTTATTTTGGCATGAAAGCTTATGCTCTGTCTGGTAAGCAATTTAAAGGACGTAACGAATCTGGCGAACTTGGCAATTATAAATATAATGGTCGCGCTGCTGGTGTACTTACTATGAGCAAGCAAGATGTCATGACTGGCGTTGGACAATGCACAGTGTTTTTGCCTTTAGTCGGTGACGATAATTATAGTGCTGTAGCCTTGGGCGGCGACACTTTGCCTCTTTTGCAATTCGCTTCCGATTCGCCGGCTTTAGCTGCTATGCGTCGCGAAGGTAAAGGTTTAATTGTTTTTAAGCCGTTGCTTTGGCCTGAGTCTCTTTCTGGCAAACGCTTTCAGTATAACTTGTTGGAGTTCTCGGCCGGTTTTGGAGTGCCTGGAGTAGGCGGTGAGGGGCGCTTAGGTGAACTTATCGGGCCTAAAGCCGAATATGTCAAGACCGATTTTGATGCCGAGCGTGTTTTGGCTACTAAAGATGGTAAAATATCTCCAGCCGATCTTAAAGCCGTTGCTCAAGTTAAAGAAGAAAACAACGATAATAGCAGTAAAAAAGCTACAAGTGAAGGCGATGCCCGCATTTATGCTAAATCGATAAAAGATAATGTTGTCTCTTCCCAGGCTGTAGAAGAATCTAAGCAACAATCCCAAGCTAAGTCTAAAGAGCAAGATAAAAAATCTCTCTGGAGCGACGAAGGACGTTGGGTTGATGAATTCTCTCAAACTACTCGTGACAACAAGCCTATCGATACTAAAATCGAGTCTAAGATTTTAGCTGAAGAAAAAGCCAATGCTCAAGTTAAACAAGAAGTCCCTGTTGTCGAAGAAGATAAACTTTATGATGTAATTACTCTGCGTAATGGTGATCTTTTTGTGGGACGTTGCCACAATAAAGAGATTGTTTTGGAAACTACTTCCGAAAGTTTAAAAACTTCTCCGGCCGATTTTAAAAGTATTCTTTTCAGTTTAGATAGTTGGAGCTTGGATAAATGTGAGATGGACGACGGTCGTCGTTTGTCTGGCTATATGTTGACTAACGAATTTTACTTCTCTAACGAAACTGGAGATCGTACTTTTAAAAAAGAAAATATCAAGAATATTCGTTTTAAGGTTCCGGCTAGCCAAATTAAACGTTAGTTTATAACTTTAATCGATTGGCACTTCAAAGGTCTTTGGGGCCGATGGAGTGCCTAATTTTTTGAGGAGTATTTTATGAGTTCCGATTCTATACAAGACTTACAAGAATTTTTGCAAAAAGCTATGAAAGAGCTGGAAGACTATTCCCACAATAAAACTGGCCACGATGAAGATAAAGAGAATGGCGAAGAAGTATTGCCTTTGGAATTTAAAGCTTGGGCTAGTAAGTTTATGAAAAATGGACAAAATATGGCTGAAGCAGTTAGAAATGCGGCTGAGCATTTTGATAATAAGTCTGAATCTGAAAATAACGAAGTGGCTGAAGAAAAAGATAACGTATCTGATACTTTTGTCCCTCAGTTTATTTTCGGAGCCGACTTGCGCAAAGCTTTACAAGAGCGAGAACAAGCCGAACAAAATAAAGCTGAAAAGTATGATTTGGAAGAAAATAACAGTAAGACGGAAGATAGCGATACTGTAGATAGCAAGGAAGAAACTAAGGCGGAAAGTGGCCAAGGTGCTGAAGCTGAAGAAGCTACCCAAATTGCCAGTGCTAATGACAAACCTGATTTTGATTCCTATCCCTTAGATAATCTTTTTGCCGATTCTCAAAAAGAAGACAAGGAATGCGCTTCTATTAAATTGGAAGAAGTTATGACTCCGCGCCAAGTTGTGGAGGCTTTAGATCGTTATATCGTCGGACAAGAGCGAGCCAAAAAAGCTGTGGCTGTGGCTTTGCGCAATCGCTATCGCCGGGAAAAGCTTGGTGGAGAGCTGCGCGAAGAAATTATTCCCAAAAATATTCTTATGGTTGGTCCTACAGGTGTAGGTAAAACCGAAATTGCTCGCCGTTTGGCCAAGTTGGTGGGCGCTCCTTTCTTGAAGGTAGAAGCTACTAAATATACTGAAGTTGGCTATGTCGGCCGGGATGTTGAATCAATGATTCGCGACTTGGCTTTAGTTGGCATGCGCATGGTAGAACGCGAACGTTTGGAAAAAGTTAAACGCGAAGCCAGTTTAGCCGCTTTGGAGCGTTTACTGGATAGTTTGCAAGGCGTAGAAAATGGAATTGCAGGTGCACGCCATGCCTCCATTTTTGGAGTTTTTAACGATAAGAGTGCCAAAAAGAGCAAAAAGTCGGTTAATGAATTAGCTAAAATTAGTCGAGCTGAACTTTATGAGCGCCTTTTTAAGGGAGAGCTTAAAGATCATACTGTTGAAATTGAAATAGAGGAAGATGCTCCTCAAGAAATTCAGGTATTAACTGGGGACAGCGAAGAAATAGGGGTAAATTTCCAAGATATTTTCGGTTCGATGTTCCCTAAAAAACGCCAAACGCATAAGCTTCCCGTAGATAAGGCTTTTAAATTACTCATTGCCGAGGAATCTAAAAAGCTCATCGATGTGGAAGACGTCAAACGTGAAGCTATAGAGCTTATCGAAAATCAGGCTATTGTCTTTTTGGATGAACTTGATAAAGTAGCAGGCAAAGAAGGAGGAGGAAGTCACGGTCCAGATGTCTCGCGCGAAGGTGTCCAGCGTGATATTTTACCTATAGTTGAAGGCTGCTCAGTAAATACTAAAATTGGCCCGATTCGCACAGAACATATTTTATTTATTGCTGCCGGTGCTTTCCACGAAACTAAGCCTTCCGATTTAATTCCTGAATTGCAAGGCCGCTTCCCTATTAGGGTTACTTTAGATAGTCTTAAGAAAGAAGACTTCAAACGCATTTTAACCGAACCGCAAAATTCTTTAACTCGCCAATATAAAGAATTATTGTCTACCGAAGGTATTGAAGTTGAATTTGCAGACGACGCTATTGATGAATTGGCTGCTATGGCCTGTCAAGTTAATGAGCAAAATGAAAATATTGGCGCTCGCCGTTTGCATACGCTTTTAGAGAGAGTTTTAGAAAAGATCTCTTTTGAAGCTCCGGAAATGGATAAAGGCAAGGTGGTTATAGATCGTCAGTATGTGCTTAAAGAGCTGAAAGATATTTGCCAGAGCCGCGATTTGTCGCGTTTCATTTTATAGCCTTTTTATTATCGTTGGGCTGCCTATCGACAGCCCTTTTTTTATTGACTAGCTATAGTCACAAGTGATAGAATACCGTTGCTAAATTTAGCCTTGTGCTTTCTATGGCTAAGGCTTTTATAAAATGTAAGTCGCAGCAGTTTTTTCTTATGAATTTCAGGGTGCCCAGCTGCTTCAGCTAACGGCCCGCCGGTAAGGGGGGGAAGTGAAGTGCAGGGTAGAAGTTCTGTTTTTGAAACTGCGAGGCGGCGCGACCTATTAAGAAGAGATAAGATTCGGTCGCGTCGGTAAAACCCAGGAGGATAAAATGGCATTAATTAGCATGAAGCAGCTCTTAGAAGCCGGTGTTCACTTTGGTCACCAGACCCGTCGTTGGAACCCTAAGATGGCGAAGTTCATCTTCACCCAGCGCAACGGCATCTATATCATCGACCTTCAGAAGACCGTCGCTAAACTCAAAGAGGCTTATGCTTTCTTGAAAGCCGTCGTAAAGGGTCAGTACGACTACGAGAATCGTCGTATCGTCGAAACCCCTATGTTTGATCCCCGCCCCATTCTTTTTGTCGGTACTAAGAAGCAGGCTCAGGACACTATCGCTGAAGACGCCGTACGTTGCAACGAGTTCTTCGTGACCCAGCGTTGGTTGGGCGGTATGCTCACCAACTGGAAAACCATCCAGACCCGTATCGCTCGTTTGCGCGAGTTGGAAGACATGCGCGAAGACGGCACCTTCGAGAGCCTTACCAAGAAGGAAGTCCTTCGTTTGGAAGATGAGCGCAAGAAACTCGAGAAGTTCTTGGGCGGTATCAAGAACATGAAGAGCCTTCCCGGTGCTTTGTTTGTTGTAGACCCTCGTAAAGAGTACATCGCCGTAAACGAAGCTCGCAAACTTGGTATCCCTGTTGTAGCTATCGTTGACACCAACTGCGACCCCGACGTTATCGATTATCCTATCCCCGGTAACGACGATGCTATCCGCGCTGTTCGTTTACTTACCGGAAAGATCGCTGATGCCGTTATCGAAGGCAAGTCCGAGATGGAAATCGTCGTAGACGAAGCCGCTGCTGACGTAGCCGAAGCTGCTGAAGAAGTAGCCGAAGAAGCCATCGAAAACGCCGAAGCTATCACCAAGGAAGTTGCTAAGAGCTTCACCGAAGAGAAAAACGACAACGACATCCCCGGCGGCGTATGGCGCGCTGAAGACTAATTGTCTGATAACTAGGATTTGACTTGATGGAGGAGGGAGCCAAAAAGTGGTTTCCGCTCAGAGGCTTCCTCTTTCTGTGCGAATATTTTCAAGAGGTATATTTTAATGGCTACTGTTACTGCTGCTCAAGTAAAAGAACTCCGCGATCTTACCAGCGCTGGTATGATGGATTGCCGCAACGCTCTTAAAGAGTGCGACGGCGACGTCAAGAAAGCCCAGGAGTGGCTCCGCCGCAAAGGTATGGCCAAGGCCGAGACCAAGGCTTCTCGTACCGCTGCTGAAGGCCGCGTCGGTTGCTACATGCACCACACTGGCAAAGTTGGCGTGTTGGTAGAGCTCTATTGCGAAACCGACTTCGTTGCTAAGACCGAAGAGTTCCAGAATTTGTTGAAAGACATTTGCTTGCAAGTGGCTTCCATGAATCCTATCTATGTTTCTCGCGAGCAAGTTCCCGCCGATTTCATTGAAGCTGAAATCGCTGGTTACAAGAAAAATGCTATCGAGAACGGTAAGCCTGAGCAGATCGCTGAAAAGATCGCTAAGGGTCAGGTTGACAGCTTCCTCAAAGAGAAAGTTTTGCTCGATCAGCCTTTCGTAAAGGACAACGATGTTACTATCGGTGACAAGATCAAGCAAGTTATCGGCAAGTTGGGTGAGAATATCGTTGTAAAACGTTTTTGCCGCATGGCTGTTGGTGAGGAATAATATTGCTTTTAAGCTGATTTTGTGATGAAAGCCTCGTTTTTTTGAACTTCGAGTTTAAAAAGGCGGGGCTTTTTTTTCCGCAGTTTAAGTAAAAAAGTGGGCCGCTTTTGGGGGAAAGTTGGGCAAGAAAGGGACTTGGAACATTGCGTTTTAAGCGAGTTTTATTAAAGTTATCCGGTGAAGTGCTGGCCGGTCAGCATGATTTGGGTATTGAGCAAGAAGCTATTTTCGGCTATGCTGAGCAAGTGGCTGAAATAGCCGAGAGAGGTGTCGAGGTTGGTGTCGTATTAGGCGGCGGTAATTTCTGGCGTGCTCGTATGGCTCCCTATATGGAGCGCAATAGTGCCGACTCTATGGGTATGCTGGCCACTATTATGAATGGTCTAGCTTTTGCCGATGCGCTTAGGGCTCAAGGTCAGGAAGCTGTAGTTATGGCTTCTGTCCATGTTCCCCAGTTTGCTCAGCTTTTCGATGCTAAGGCCGCTCGCGAGCATTTAGAGGCCAAGCGAGTAGTTATTTTTGTTGGCGGCACTGGCAATCCGTACTTCACAACAGATTCGGGAGCTGCTTTGCGCGGTTTGCAAATCGAAGCTGATGTGGTTTTGAAAGGTACGCTGATTGATGGTGTTTACGACAGCGATCCACATAAAAATCCTGAAGCCAAGCGCTTTGATTCTCTGACTTTTACAGAGGCTCTCAATCGCGGCTTAAAAATTATGGACAGCACAGCATTTTCGTTGTGCCGTGACAATGGTTTGCCGGTATATGTGTTTAATATTACCGAATCAGGCAACTTGCATAAAGTAGTTGTTGACGGTGCTAATATCGGCACTTTAGTTAAGGAGGAACTCCAGTGATAGATCCTAGTATACGCAAAAACGCTGAAGAGAAGATGAAAAAGACTCGTGAGAGTTTGGTGCGCAGTTTCGCAACTATCAGAACCGGTCGGGCTACTCCTGTCCTTTTGGATCGCATTTTAGTCGAAGCTTATGGCTCCGAGATGCCTATCAACCAGGTAGCCACTGTCGGTATGCCCGAAGCTCGTATGCTTACCATTACTCCTTTCGATAAAAAGAATATTACCGCCATTGAAAAGGCTATTCAGAAGTCCGATTTGGGTATCAATCCTGCCAATGATGGCGTAATGATTCGCTTAGTCTTCCCTCCTTTAACTGAAGATCGTCGTAAAGAGCTGGTTAAACAGGCTAAGAAGATGACCGAAGAAGCCAAAGTTTCCATGCGTAATATTCGCCGTGAAGCTATGGACAGCTTGAAGAAGGTTGACGGAGCTCCTGAGGATGAAGTTAAGAAAGCTCAGGATGAGATTCAGAAGATGCTCGACAAGAATATTGACGAGTTGGGTAAAGTCTTCGCCGCCAAAGAAAAAGAGATTATGGAAGTATAATTAGGATGAGTTTGTCTCACCCTGACTGTCCCAGCCGTTGGTTGGGACAGGATTATGGCGAGGCGCTAACTCAAGCCCGTCAGCTTGGGTTAGCGCCCCGCCATGTTGTTGTAACCCGTCCGCCCAGCACAGGTCTGGTTCAGGGCCGTTTGCGTGTAATCGCGGTGCGTCCTTACCCAAATGCACCGGAGGCGGGATCCGAACATGATGAAGCTTTTTGGCAAAGCTTGAGTGAAGAAGGCGAAGCCGCTTGCCAAAGTTCCTGGACAGGCGATTGGGAGTGGATTTTAGCTTATCCTGTGTTTGAAAGGACGCCCTATGAGCGTCAGAAGAAAAAGTGAGCAGCTCTAGAATCGATAGTCAAGCCAATTTAGAAAAAAAGTCTGTTGCCGAGTTGTATAGCTTAATAGACAAAGAGCGCTTGCCCAAACATATTGCTGTTATCATGGATGGCAATAGGCGTTGGGCTAAAAAGCGCTTTATGCCTTCAGCTGTAGGGCATAAGGCCGGTGTAGAGGCTTTTCGCACCGTTATGGAAACGTGTCGCAATTTGGGCGTAAAAGTTTTGAGCGCTTACGCTTTTTCGGCAGAAAATTGGCAACGTTCTCCTGCTGAAGTAGCTTTGCTAATGCAACTTTTCGAGTATTACGCTAAAGCTGAGCGTCAAAAAATGCTCGATACTGGAGTCCGTTTGCGAGTGATTGGCGACAAGAGTGCGCTTCACCCTTCAGTATGTCGCGAATTGGAAATTTCCGAAAAAGCCACAGCTCATAATAGCGATTTGTTGCTCAACTTGGCTGTCAATTATGGCGGTCGAGAGGAAATTTTGCACGCTGTTCGCCATTTGGCAGAGCAAGTTAAAGAAAGCAAGTTGCAAACAAGCGATATAAATCAAGACGTTTTTAGTCAAAGTTTGTACACAGCTGGTTGTCCAGATCCAGATTTGCTTATTCGCACCAGCGGAGAACTCAGGTTGAGTAATTTTTTATTGTGGCAATCTGCCTACACAGAATTTTACTTTAGCGATATTTACTGGCCAGACGTAGATGAAGCTTTTATTTATAGAGCTATTATCGATTATCAACAGCGTGGTCGCCGCTATGGCACCTAGGTAGAAAAAATAGACAATTTTTCCAGAGAGCGCGAAAAAATTTCGAGCTCTTTTTTATTGCAAATGACTACAATTGAAAGCTTTTGGCCAAAATAGGGATCAATGGCTCAGTATAGAAGCTGGAGCCGATTTTTGTGAAAGTTGTTGCATATGTTTGCCGGTATTTTAATAATTTTAGTATTTTTTGTCTTCGCGGCTTTAATGATGAGTCGCAAATTACCCGCGCTTTTGGCCCTACCGGCTATGGCTGTAACGGTAGGCCTTATTTCCGGTTGTGCTTACAACTGGACAGAGGGAGAGGGCACCTTTGCCCAATTTATTTTTGATACCGTTATAACTCAAGGCTCTGTCAAATTATCGCAAGCTATTATGTTTGCTGCCTTTGGCTCTATCCTTTCTCAAGTAGTTATGCGCAACGGTATTGCCGCCCATTTAATTAGCTTAGCTGCTGAATATGCCGGCCGCCACAAAACTTGGCTGGCTGTGTTGCTTACTTTTATAACCGCTGTTTGCTTTACTTCAGTAACTGGCTTGGGAGCGGTTATCATGATCGGCTCTTTGGTACTTCCTATTATGATTGGTGTAGGCATTACTGCCGAGTTGGCGGCCGGTTTAATGCTTTTTGCTATCGCTCTGGGAGGTATTTTTAATCCAGCCAATCTGGGTTTCTATTTAGATGTTTTGAAGCTGCCCCAAGCAGTTGTGCAAGAATATGTTGTCGCTTACGGAGCTTTATTTGCTCTAACTACTTTAGTTTATTTAGGTGTCGGTATGTATCGCGAGCGTGGCAGCTTCAACTGGGCTCAAAGTGTTGAGTTGCCCAAAACTAAAGTTCCCTTGGTGGCTCTTTTAACGCCTATTTTGCCTATTGCTTTAATTTTTTGCTTTGGTATGCCTATTATTCCGGCCTTTATAGTTGGTATTTTATGGGGCGTTTTAACTACCGATCCGCGCCGCTGCGTAAATAATTTAAGTGCTGCCGTATTGGAAGGCTTAAAAGACGTGGCTCCGGTTTTGGGTCTGTTCGTCGGCTTAGGCATGTGCTTAGGTGCTATGACTGCCGAGCCCACTAAAGCTGTGATGGCTCCCATCTTGGCCGCTGTTATTCCCGGCCGCCCACTTTCCTTTGTGCTCGT
The DNA here is from genome assembly GCA_004554425.1 of Candidatus Saccharimonadota bacterium. Taxonomy (GTDB): domain Bacteria; phylum Vulcanimicrobiota; class Xenobia; order Xenobiales; family Xenobiaceae; genus Bruticola. Next base: position 9,512 of record SFMI01000018.1, read on the forward strand.
CTTTTCCGTTTTGGCTCCTTTGGCTCTTTACCGCGGCCCACTCAATATGTATGGCTTAGGTGCTGGTGTAGCTAGCATATTATTGGGTAGCAATTTAATGGCGCCGACGGCAATTTTAGCTGCTTTCTTTGGCGTAGGCCAAGTGCAAGGCGTATGCGACCCTACAAATACACACAACGTCTGGTTGGCCCAATTTACCAAGGTAGGCGCCGAAAAATTGCTTAAGGCTACTTTACCTTATGTGTGGGCTTTTGTCGTTGTCGCTCTGTTATGGGCCGCTTTTGTAGCCAAAGCTTTAAGTTGGACTCCCTAAAAAAAGACGCATCTAAGGTGCCGCCTCCAGGGCTGCCATGTGTATATGTTGCGGCAAGCTCGACAGATCCTTAAGAAGCTTGCCGCTGATCTCTTTAGCCAGAAAATAAGCTAAAAAGTAGAGGAGAAGATTGTGAGTAAATTTCGTGTAGGCATTGACGTCGGCGGCACCTTTACCCATGCTGTGGCCATTAACAATGACACTTTGCAAGTGAGCGCCCACTGTGTCGCTCCCACTACGCATACTCACGCTCAGGGTGTGGCGGCCGGCATTATTGAAGCTTTTCGCGGTCTGTGTGCTCTTTTGCCTAAGGACGCTGAAATTGTTTTTTTAGCTCACAGTACTACGCAAGCTACCAACGCACTTTTAGAAGGTGATGTGGCTAAAGTTGGTATTATCGCTTTAGCTAATGGTTTAGAGGCTGTAAAAGTCAAAAGCGATACCCATGTGGGCGATATTGAGTTGGCTCCTGGCAAATTTTTGCACACTATTTCTGCTATACTCGATCCGCAAGCCAATAATTTTGAGGCTGAGTTAGAGGCAAAAATTAAAGAATTTAAGTCTGAGCAAGTTGGGGCTATTGTGGCTGCTGAAGGTTTTTCGGTAGATGATCCTCAAGGTGAGCTAAAAATTATTAGCGCTGCTTGCCAAGCTGGAGTGCCTGCTTGCGCTACCCACGAAATGTCTGGCCTCTATGGCTTAAGCGCTCGCACCCAGACCGCCGTTTTTAACGCTAGTATTTTGCCCAAAATGATTGCTACGGCGCTTATGACTAAAGGTGCCCTGGAAAGTCAGCAAGTCAAAGCGCCGCTTATGGTTATGCGCTCCGATGGCGGCGTTATGGGCATTGATGAAGTACAACGTCGCCCTGTGCTGACACTTTTATCTGGGCCGGCCGCCGGTATTGCCGCTTGTTTAATGTTTTTGAAAGCTTCAGATGCACTCTTTCTGGAGGTAGGCGGCACTAGTACCGATATTTGCATGATTAAAGATGGCCATGCAGCGGTAAAGTCAGCATCTGTCGGCGGGCGCGACACTTATTTGCGCACTCTAGATAGTCGCACTTTAGGAGTGGCCGGAGGATCAATGGTAGGTTGGTTTAACGGCTTGCAAATTGGGCCGCGCAGCGCTCATTTGGCTGGATATGCTTATTGCGCTTTTGCTCCTGAAAGTGAAACCGAGTCTTTAAAAGCTTCAGATCTGAAGATAAAAGAAGTATCACCTCTTGCTGGTGATCATCCTTATTTTGTAGTGCAAACGCCTTCAGGCCAGGAATATGCCCTTACTTCTACTTGCGCGGCTAATATTTTGGGTTTAATTCCTGAAGGTGGTTATTCCTACGGCAACGCTAAATTTGCAGCTGTAGCTTTTGCATCTTTGGGACAATATTTACAAACTAAGGGGGAGCGCCCGCCGATAGCAGCTTGGCAAAAGTGGGACGCAGCCCAACAAACAAGCGCTAAAGCCAACTTAAGTGCTTGGGGCTGGGAAGATCAAGCGCAAGCTGAGAGCGCCCAGGCGTGGGCTTGGGCGGCGTTGCACAAAGCGTCGAAAATTATTATTCCCACTTTGAAAAAATTGATTTCCGACTACAAAATGGAGGATCGGCGTTTAAAACTTATAGGCGGTGGCGGAGGCTGCGCAGCTATAGTGCCTTTTGTGGCCAGCGAATTGGGGTTGCCTTTTGAATTAGCTGAGCGAGCTGAAGTGATTTCTGCCATAGGCGCGGCTTTGGCTATGGTGCGCGAATGTGTAGAGCGCAGTATAGTCGATCCTACGCCTGCCGATTTACAGAATTTGCGTCGTCAGGCCGAGCAAGCGGTTATAAAGATGGGCGCTGAGGCTGACAGTGTGGAAGTAACTGTAGAAGTGGACGCTCAAAAAAATTTAGTGCGCGCCATAGCCCAGGGAGCTATCGCTTTTTCCAATAAGAGCTCGCGCAGCGGCCAAGAGGTCAGTGAAGCAGAGCGCTTAGAAGTATTGAAGACGTCGGGCCAACCGGGTAGTACTTATACGTTGTTGGGCCATACAAATTTCTACTATGTATACAAGAGCGAGTTAGAGCGCAGAATCTTTTTTGGCCTCTTTAAGAAAAAAGAAACTACCATTTGGGTAACTGATATTTTCGGCTCTGCCAGGTTACAGAGGCCCGGAGCTACAGTCGAAATAGAAACTGTGGGCAACTTGCGCAGCTTCTTGGAAAAGATTCTGCGTGACTACACTTCTTATGGCGATGCAGGCGCTCTGCTTCCGTCTTTGCATTTGGTCTCTGGCCACAAAATGTGCGATTTGAGCACTTTAGTTAAAGCTGAGCAAATGCTGGATCTGGCTGCTAGCGAATTAGGCAACTTGCCTGAAGACGAAAAAGTTTTAGCTATTATCGAAAAAAATAATTAAAATGGCTGTGCCTTTGTCCTTAATTGTAAATTTATTGTCTATTTGGGATCCGCATAGTCAATATAGCTCAGCCCAATGGCAAGTTGCTCAAGAACAGGCTTCAATTTTTGGAACTGAGCAAACGCCAGATCCAGAAGCAGTTTTGCATAGGCTTGGTTTCACCATTGAATATAAGCTCTTAAGTGTGCCAGGTTTGCTAGTTTGGGGACGAGTAATACTTAATGAGAAGCGAGTCTATCTAGATAGGGAAGCTCTAACTTTTTTGTCTAAAAGTGGCATTTCTTTAGCAATAAAAAATTCTCTAGATGACGCTTGGCCTAAAAGGCTCGTTTTGGCTCACGAGCTTTTTCATATTTTGGCCAGTACGCGCCAAATTGAACACAGCGAATTAGCCGCTATAATCTTTGCTTGCAATTGTCTTTGGGGCTAAATATCAGTAAAGTAAGTTTTGCTATACAAATGGTTAAAGCTCTAGCTGCTGTGAGTAGGTGCAAATTTTGCTTAATAGTGCTATTTTGCTAAGTCTATTAAGTTTAGGCCGTCGATAGCTCAAAAATGCGATATTCTCGAGTTTATACAACGAGTAGTATATAAAAAAGTCTCTTATTTAGGCAGGTATTGCAACCTTGACGCACAAAAGAAAGAGGGCAAAAAGAGACTTTTTGTTCCGACCCATCTTCCTCGGGAGGTTTTATTTTGTTTAGCGAATTCCATAAGCCGTCCAGCGTGCAGGAGGCGGTCAACTTACGTAACCGTCTCGGCTTGTCTGCCTATTTGGGAGGCGGCACCATACTTAATACTATCACCTATGCCAAGGAAGTTCCTGAAGAAGAGCAGGCTAAGGCTTTAATTAGTTTGTCAGCTTTGGGCTTAAATAAGATAGAGCTGACCGATTCTGAACTTATTATCGGTGCTGGCGTCACTCACCAAGAACTTTTAGAGAGTGATAGCGTTTTCCCGGCTATTAAAGAAGCGGCTGCCTATATGGTTAACCGTAATATTCGCAACATGGCTACGGTAGGTGGCAACATCGCTTTGCGTGGAGCTACTTGCAACTTGGCTTCCATGCTTTTGGCCTTAGATGCTAAGGTTGAGCTTATGAAAGCCGATGGCAGCACTTATGTTGTTGATATCGCCGAATATAACGAAAATGGCGACCCCAAAGAGTTGATTTTAAACGTGCGTATTTCTTCGGAAATGGGAGCCAGAAAGTTTGCTTCTCGCCGTTACGTACGTACTCAAAATGATATTTCCATTTTAGCTGCTTATGCTGTTGTTAAGGGCGAAGCTGATACAATCGAAGATATTCGCTTAGTTATGGGTGGAGTATCTGCTCATCCAGTGCATTTAACTGAGATAGAGAAAAGCTTAAAGGGCGCTTCTTTACCTGAGCGCGACGCTTTAGTAAAACAAATTCGTCCTTTATTAAATCCCATTGCGGATATTCGCGGCAGCGTTGCTTTCAAGCGAGAAGTTGGCGCTCAGATTGCCGCCTGGACTGTTTATAAAGCTTTTGGTCAACTTTAGGGAGTCTTATTAAAAAATATGAAAATTACTTTTCTTTTAAATGGCAGAGAACAGCAGGCTGAAGTTGAGCCTCGCGAACGCGCCGACGCCTTTTTGCGCCGTATAAACGTTACTTCTATTCGTAATGGTTGTAACGGTGAAGGAACTTGCGGCGCTTGTGCTATCCGTTTTAATGGACGCTTAGTCAACTCTTGCATTTTGTTGGCCGCTCAGTTAGATGGCCAGGAAGTTTGCACAGTCGAATATTATTCCAAACAGCGCACTTTAAGCGCCATTCAGTCGGCTTTAGTCGATGTTGGCGTAGTGCAATGCGGTTATTGCAGCGCTGCCGTAGTTTGCTGTATTGAAGAGCTTTTGGAGCGTCATCCCAATCCTACCGACGAAGAAATAAAAGATGCCATGTCCGGCATTTTCTGTCGTTGCAATGGCTACCAGCAGTTTTATGATGCCATTCGTTTAGCTGTCAAACGCAAAAACGATCCCAACTTTACTTGCGTAGTTGCTCCTTCTTATGCCGAAGGTAAGCGCGTAGTTGGTAAGCCTGCTCGCAAGATCGACAGCCCGAAGTTGGTACGTGGTCAGAAAGCTTATGTGGAAGACGCTGTCGATCCCAACGTTTGCGTATTGCGCATGATGCGCTCTCCTTACGCTCACGCTTATATTAAATCTATCGACACTTCCGAAGCTTTAAAGGTTCCCGGTGTTGTTTATATCTTAACTCACGAAAATTGCCCTGACGTTCACTACAACCAGGCTGGTCAAGGCTTCCCTGAGCCTTCTCCTTACGATCGTAAGCTTATTGGCGACAAAGTTCGTCACGTGGGCGATCGCGTAGCCGCTATTGTAGCTGAAAATATGGATGCTGCTATAGAGGCTGAAAAGCGCATCAAAGTTGAATACGAAGTTCTGCCTTTCGTTTTGACAGCCGATGAAGCTAAAGCTCCTGGCGCTCCTATTGTCCATAAAGCTAAAGTTACTTATATTTGCGGCGCCCCCGACAATCTGGAAGAGTATAACAAAAATGCCGATCCTCGCGACGGCGAAGTTATTTACCAATTCCCCATTCATGGCGATCCACACCGCAACTTGGCTTCTAGCGTCCATGCTGGTATCGGTGATGTAGATAAAGGTTTCGAAGAAGCTGATGAAATTGTGGATAATTGGTACGATTGCTGCCAAATTCAGTGCACTCCGGTTGAACCCCATGTAGTTTACACTCACATGGATGGCGATCGCCTGATTATCCATGCTTCCACTCAGGTGCCTTGGCACTTACGTCGTATTGTGGCCAGCATTATTAAAACCAAGCAAAATAACATTCGCGTTATCAAAGAACGCGTAGGTGGCGGTTTTGGCGCTAAGCAAGACATTGTGCTTGAAGAAGTTTGCGCCTATTTAACTTGGATTACTGGTCGTCCTATTTACCAGCGTTTTACCAGAGAAGAAGAATTTATCGCTTCTCGTACTCGTCACTTAGCTAAAGTACGTTGCAAAGTCGGCGCTAAAAAAGACGGTACCATTACGGCTATTTACATGGATGTACAAGCCAATACCGGCCCTTACGGTGCTCACTGCTTAACTGTACCTATGAATGCTTGCTCCAAGTCTTTGCCTCTGTTTGATTGCCCCAATATGGCTTTCAATGTCGATACTTGGTATTCCAATATTGCTCCTACTGGTGCTTATCAAGGGTATGGCGCTCCTAAGGGCTCTTTCGCTTTACAATTAGCCGTAGCCGAAATTTCCAACCGTTTAGGTCTCGATCATATGGATGTTATCGAAAAGAACCGCGTCCATGTTGGCACTAAGTTGGAAATTTTGAAGAGTTTAGGCGAAGGTCGCGAAGGCCAAGCCGAAACTATTCAATCTTGCGGTTTAGGTAAAGCTTTAGAGCGTGGCCGTGAGCTTATCGAGTGGGGCAAAAAAGAAGTCAGTGACGATCCCGATATCGCTATTGGCAAAGGTTTTGCCATTGTGCAACAAGGCTCTGGCTTGCCCGGTTTGGATTCGGCCAATGCCGAAGTGCGTATGCTCAGCGACGGTACTTTCATTGTCCTTTCCGGCGGTACCGATTTAGGAACCGGTTTAGATACTGTCAGTTGCAAATTCGTAGCTGAAATTTTGAATGTCGATATGGAAGATGTGGCCATTCTCTCTGGCGATACCGATGTAACGCCCTTCGACGTAGGTGCTTACGCTTCCAGTGGTACTTTCTTCAGCGGCGGTGCTGTCAAAAATGCAGCTTTAAATATGAAAGCCCGTATTTTGGAAGTAGCTTCCAAGTTGCTTGAAGAACCGGTAGAAGATTTGCAAATTGTCCATCATGGTACAGTTAAGGGTAAAAATAAGTCTATCACTTTTGCTCAGATCGCCCATTATGCCGAACAAGGTGATGGATGCGGTCAGCTCATGGCTTATGGTCACTTTATTGTTGATAAAGCTTCCTTCCCTTACGGAGCTCACTTCACTCAAGTAGCTGTAAATAAGCGTACTGGTGAAGTTAAAGTACAGAAGTACTTCTGCTTAGAAGACTGTGGTACGCCTATTAACCCCGAATTGGCTATTGGTCAAATGTATGGCGGCGTCTTGAAGACTATCGGTCACTCTCTCTCTGAAGAGATGATCTATGACAAAGAGACTGGCCGTTGCTTAACTACTGATTTTACCGATTACAAAGTGCCCATGATTTTGGATGTGCCTGAAACATTTGTTTCAGAGCTGGTACCGACCGACGATCCGCTCGGCCCCTTCGGTGCCAAGTCTATTTCCGAAATTACTTGCAATGGTGCAGCTCCTTGTATAGCTGAAGCTATTCACGATGCTGTTGGCGTCTGGGTACGCGATTGGCCCTTCACCGCTGAACGTATTCTGAAAGCCATGGGTAAAATCGACTAATCGTTGATTATACAAAAGTAAAAAATAAGCCCAGTTCTTAGGAACTGAGCTTATTTTTTTGCTTTTGCCATTAAAAAAATTGCTGAGTATTTCACAAAACAGAAAACAGCTCGCTAATAAGTTGAATAGCTAAAAAAAGGGTTTAATCGGTAGTGGGGAAATGCTCCTAGTTATGCAGACTCAACCTGATTATGTACATGTCGACAATTTAGCGGGACAAGAGAGCTCGCAAAAAATGTCTCTTTGGGAACGTTGGAAAAGTTTGGCCGCTAGAGCAGCCACTTTTCAAGCCAGAATTTTATTGAGCGTATTTTATTGGATATGCGTCACTCCGTTTGCCATTTGTGTCAAATTATTTGCCGATCCTCTGGGGCTCAAAAAGGACAGCCGCGGCGGAGCTTGGCAGCCTGTGCATACTAGCGATAAGGCGAGGGCTCAGTTCTGATGCGTGTTTTAGGTATTTCTTGTTTTTATCATGATTCGGCTGCGGCAATAATTGTTGACGGTCAGGTGGTGGCTGCTGCCGAAGAAGAGCGCTTCTCTCGTATTAAGCACGACTTTGCTTTCCCACATCGGGCTATAAAGTTTTGTCTCGATTCGGCTTTTTGCCAAGCACAAGATTTAGACTTGGTAGTTTTCTTTGAGAAGCCATTCCAAAAGTTTGATCGTTTGCTGATGTCTGCCATGGCTACTTGGCCAAAGTCAGCTATCGCTTTTCGAGAATCGTCTTTAGTTTGGCTTTTGGATAAACTGTGGGTAAAAGCATATTTACAAGAGCAATTGGGCATTGGCAAAGATAAAATAGTCTTTTGCTCACACCATTTATCTCACGCAGCTAGTGCTTATTATTGTTCCGGTTTTACTAGTGCCGCTCTTTTAACTGTAGATGGAGTGGGAGAGTGGGCTACTGGCACACGAGGCTCAGCCTGGGGCACACAAATTCATCTTGATGACGAAATGCGTTTCCCCCATTCGTTGGGGTTGCTTTATAGCGCCTTTACGGCCTTTTTGGGCTTCCAAGTCAATGAAGGCGAATATAAGGTCATGGGCATGGCTCCTTATGGCAAGCCCATCTTTTTTGAGACTATTTTTAAGAAGTTAGTTCGTTTGGAAAGTGACGGCTCATTTACTCTCAATATGGAGTATTTCGACTTTCATCACTCAGCTTATCGCTCTTTTAGCGACAAGTTCTGCGAACTTTTTGGCAAGCCGCGCTCTCCAGAAGAAGCTAATCTTTTAGATCAGCACTATGCTGACGTAGCTGCCTCTATTCAAGCTGCTACTGAAGAAATTTTAGTCCGTCAAGCTCAAGCTTTACGTCGCAAGTATGGTCACGACAATTTATGTCTAGCGGGTGGAGTAGCTTTAAACTCCGTGGCTAATGCGCGTATTTATCGTGAATCAGGTTTTTCCGGTATTTATATTCACCCGGCTGCAGGTGATAATGGAGGCGCTTTAGGTGCGGCTCTGTGGGGCTACTATAATGTTTTAGGCGGCACCCAGCGTTATCGTTTACTTACACCTTACCTAGGCCAAGAACATGATGACTACGCTATAGCCGACTATTTGCGTTCTCAAAATTGCAAATTCAAAGAATTGCCTGATATGAATGCCGTCTATCAGGAAGTAGCTACGCGTTTAGAATACGGCCAAGTAGTCGGCTGGATGAAAGGACGCTTTGAGTGGGGGCCGCGTGCTCTTGGTGCTCGCTCTATTTTAGCTGATCCTAGAGCCGCCTACATGAAAGATTTGGTCAACGCCCGCATAAAGTTCCGCGAGCCGTTCCGTCCTTTTGCTCCTTCTGTTTTAGCTGAAGGCATAGAAGAATATTTTGATATACCTAACCCTCATTTAGTTGACCCCTTGCGCTTTATGCTCATGGTGGTTCCCGTCTATCAAGACAGAAGAGAAATAATTCCCGCCGTTACCCACGTAGATGGGACTTCTCGCATTCAGGCCGTTTATAAGCAAGAAAGCCCCTATTATTACGAGCTTATTAATGCGTTTTATCAGCGCACTGGTGTTCCTTTGCTACTCAATACCTCGTTCAATTTGCGTGGCGAACCTATTGTGAATACACCAGCTGAAGCTCTTTCTACTTTTACTCGATCTGACATGGACGCTTTGATTATGGGGCGTATGTTGATCAGCCGTCGAGCTATTTCCGAGAAACGCTCTATTCCTGGTGCCGAATTGGAAAAATGGTCACATGCTCCTACTGCTGCTCCCAGCCAAAATGAGCAAGGCCGAGCTGCTGCTTCTCGTAAAATTGTCTATAAGAGCGATAATGATCGTTTTGCCAACGATTTTGGCTTTATAGGCAATTGCATAAAGTATGTAGCTCTATTGGTTTTAGCCCTAATTGGTGCGGAAATTCTGGTATGGTTGTGCGTAAGCAATACCAATATGCAAATGCGCGGCCTTTATGTTAAGAGTGAAGATGGCTTGCGTATGAAAGCTGGCTGGTCTAAGCGCATCAAAGGGCCGGAATTTTCTGCCGATGTACATATAAATAATGATGGCTGGCGTGACTTGCCTGCTTTACGTCCTGTTGACCAATTCGGAGACGACCAAGTAAAGCAATTATCCACAGCCGCTGACGACGGAGTTGCCGCTGATGCCGTAGCTTCGCGCCGTCCTGGTGTTGGACAAACTATTTTGGCTTTGGGAGATTCTTTCACCTTTGGCTGTTGGTCTAATACGGAAGATACTTGGCTCAATCAAATTCAGCGCATAACCGGAGCCAAAGTGCTCAATTACGGTATGCCCAATGCTGGTACCGACGCCGAAGCCGACCTTTACGCTAAGCTTAAGCCGGGTGAACGTAAAGCTGATGTAGTTATGCTTGGTTTTTACACGGGCAATGACTTTTATGACAATATGGTTGGCCAGCGCAGCTTCACAGTAGTTGATAAATCTTTGGTACTTACTCCGGAAGCCGAAGCTTTATGGGGATCTTATGATTGTCTCAAAAAGCAGCAAGATTCTGTCAGTATTCCTAAGGACAACACCGTTCCTTTATACAAAACTTTATTGCGCCGCAGCCATCTTTACCAGTTTGTTAGTGCTATAGCTTATAGCTTCGGCCCTAAATTGCGCCCCAATACGGCTCAAGCTTGGTGCTTAAATAATTACACTAAAGAAATGCGTCAAAGTGTAGCTAATACCGCCGAAGCTTTAAATAAGATCCGCACACTTTGTTCCGAACGTGGCAGTACTTTTGTAATTGTGCTTATTCCTTCGTCTGTAGAAGTCTATGATCAGGACTGGCAAAATTGGGTAGACGGCTCTAAATTAGAAGATAATCTTTTTGATAGAGCCAAGCCTAGACAAATTATTTTGGATTGGGCTGAAAGCAATGGTGTTTACGTTCTGGATTTGTGGCCTTACTTAGTCAATCGTCCGCGTATGTATTACACTAAAGACATGCATTTTAACAAGCTCGGCCATTTCCAAACTGGAGAAGTTGTAAGCCAATATTTGGATAGAGCTGGCGTCTTTGATATAAATATGTTCGATTCATCGGTAGGTAGTGAGTCTACTATTTTGCCAGATAGCATGCCTGTTGAAGAGTCCGATAGCGCTGCTGGTGTCAATACAGACAATAGCGACGAGGAGATGTAAGCTTTATATGTTCAGCAAGTTTAAAAGCCGTTGGAATATTGCTATAGAGTTTGTTAGCTTTATGGCTGGTAAGCGCCTCTGGCTGGTGCCTCTTTTGCTGGGCCTGCTGGCTCTTGCAATCTTGGTCTCTTTAGCCCAAGCAACTCACATTGCTCCTTTTATTTATACACTGTTCTAAAAAAAACAATGTAGAGAATGTATATTCTATTAAAAAAGCGCTCCTTTGGGAGCGCTTTTTTAATAGAGTTTTACTGATATAAATAGATTACCTTACCGGTATTCCCGTTTATCGAAAACGACCGGTAAACAATTATTAGTTTAAGGAGTTTTTACTGTATAAGTATAAGCATCGGTGTTGATTATATCATGACCGTCGGCGTTGACAATTTTGAAGCTCAAACTACCGCTCTCTCCGTCTGAGTGAGTACCATAGCTAAGTTTATAAGTTTTGGAAGTTTCGTCGGCTTCAACAACAGGCTTATCGCTGGCTGGGACGGGAATAATTTCTCCGGCTTCGGTAGTACCGAAAACGGTGGAACCTTCACTCTGTTTGCCATCGATCATATAAGCGGCATAGAGGCTGAAATTAAGAC
>SFMI01000146.1 GCA_004554425.1 Candidatus Saccharimonadota bacterium
GGAGAAACCGCCGAAACCATAGACCAGCGCAAATTTGAAGTAGAGCTCTCTATTGTCGACGATCCGGCTATTCACGCTCTCAACAAAGAGTTCCGTCAAGTAGACTCCCCTACCGACGTTTTGAGTTTTCCAGCTTGGGAAGACGAACCAGCTTTGCTTATTTATCCTGACGTACACCTTTACTTAGGTGAAATTGTCATTAGCTTAGATACAGCCAAGCGCCAAGCTAAAGAAGACGGAATAAGTTTACGTCACATGATCGCTTGGCTTGTAGCCCATGCCATGCTCCACTTAGTCGGTTTCGATCATCCCACCGAAGAAACTCGCCAAGTTATGCGTACCTACGAACTGGCTATAGTCGAAGCTATGGGTTTTAATTCTATTCCTAAAATAGCGGCTGAAGTCTACGCCAAGTAAGCCAAAGTGACACAGGGTTTAGTTATACATACTTGCGGAACAGCCCGTAATAATCCGGGAAGCGCCGGCGTCGGTCTGGTTATAGAAACTCCAGATGGAGGTCATGTGCTTGTGTCCGAAAATATAGGTATTGCCACTACCGCACAGGCACAATACCAAGCAGTAATTATGGCCTTATTGTGGGCTTCCGAGCACAAATATACGCAAGTTAAGATACTTTTAAATAATGCCAAAATGATTCGTAGTCTGTTGCACAATCCAACAATAGACGACTTGAGCATTTTAGGTTTGCATAAAAGGGCCCGCCGCTTGGCTCGTTCTCTAAAAGTAAATTTCGCGTTATATGATAGTCTGAAACCGAATAAAGTTATTACTTTAGCTTTGGAAGCCAGTTTACGTCCTCCAGCAGACACTACGGTTGTGACTGCTGACGAAAAAGACAAGCAGGAAGCCCAAAATCACCACGCGATTCAGCAATCGGCCGGCGGAGTTCTTTACAAACAAGAAGGTGACAAACTTAAAGTTTGCCTTATTGCCAAAAAAGGCGGTGCCGTCTGGGCCTTGCCCAAAGGTAGGGTACAAAGCGGCGAAACTTGGGAAATGACCGCTACTAGAGAAGTATTGGAAGAAACTGGCCACTTAGCCACTATTGCCGAACGTATCGACCAAATAGAATACTACTTTTATTGGAGAGACAATCGTACTCTCTATTACAAGTTAGTTACTTTCTTCCTTATGCCACTTATTCAAGAAAATGCCTCTGTTCCAGATGGTGAAGCTTCGGAAGTAGCCTGGTTCGATTTTGGTGACGCCTGGCGCAAGCTCTACTACCAAAGCGAAAAAAATGTTTTACAGCAGGCCAAGCAAATTTTGCATACCGCTAAGCTGATTTAGCTTTGTATAAAAGAGGAGTCAGTCTGTGGCTATATCGGACACTTGTCCCAAGCGCAAAATTATTGCCCTAATTTCCCTTTATATTGTTGAAAATAACGGCGTACGTTTTTTAGCTTCTTCCTTGCGCTCCCAAGGTTGGCAAGTGATCGAAATCTACTTTAAAGATTATCAGCACCACCACTTTACCGAGCCTACTGAGACAGAATTGGCTTTACTAATCGAAACTTTGCGTCGCGAAAAAGTAGACATTATCGGTTTATCGGTGCGAGCTGGCGGCTATAGCGAATTAGCTAAAAGTTTAACTAAAAAGCTCAGAGAAGAGTTAGGCTTGCCCATAATATGGGGCGGTATGCACGTCACCATGGATCCGGAAAGTGCCTTAGATTCTTGCCAAGGCATCATCATTGGCGAAGGTGAAGACACAATAGTCGAACTTATGGAAGCCTTGGAGCAGCAGCATTCCTGGCAAGGCATTCATGGCTTGTGGTACAAAACAACCGATGGCACTATTGTGCGCAATCCGCCACGCTATTTGCATGCCAACTTAGACGATTTGCCTTTTCGCGATTTTCATTCCCATAAAAGCAAATATTACATAAATAACAATTGCCTTACCGTAGGCGATCCTTACACAAGCCAAACTATATATCTTATGATGTCGGCGCGAGGCTGTATTTTTAATTGTGCTTATTGCGATATAAGCGCCTTACGCAAAACTTACAAAGATTTGGGGCAATTTTATCGTTTCATGAGTCCAGCTCGCACAGTGGCAGAATGCGTGTATGCTAAACAAAACTTTCCAAATTTGCGCCGTTTTCGCTTTGATGACGAGCTTTTCTGCCTGCGTCCGGAATGGGTAAAAGAATTTTGTTTCCTTTACAAACAACACCAAATAAATTTGCCTTTTGAAATTCTTACAGATCCGCGTATAGTGCAAAAAGAGGTGATGCAACAACTTAAAGACATCGGTTTAGATACAGTTATGATGGGCATTCAACATATTAGCGCAGTCAATAAGCGCCTCTACAACCGCGAAGTAAGTGATAAAAAAGTATTAGCAGCCGGACATATATTGCACGAACTTAATTTAAAAGCTTGCTACCAAATACTTTTAGACGATCCACACGTTGCCAGCCCGGAAAAGAGACAGCTTTTCGAGCTTTTAGCTCAATTGCCCAGACCTTACGATCTTTATCTCTTTTCGTTGTCCTATTGGCCACAGACAGACATTACTGAGCATTATCTGGCCGACGGAACTATTACTCCAAATCAGGTAGAAGGGCGCAACAATAAATGTCTTAAGCAATTTCGCGTTTCTCTTTCTTGGCCACGCTCTAATGAAGATACTTTTTGGTATTCTATTTATACACTTTTATCAAAGCCTGTTCCGCTTGGTTTCATAAAGTGGCTGGCTGCTTGCACGTATTTACAAAAACACCCAGCTCCAGTGCGCTGCCTAGCTCAGGCTCTCAATTTGACAAAATTAGCCATTTTAGCTTGGCAAATGCTGCGACGTGGCGAACTTACTTGGGATACGATTCGCCGCTGGGTCAACTTGGGATCTTTGCCTACTTCTTAGATTGTTTAGCAAATTCTTCGTGTTTATCGGTATAACGCAGAAAAGGCAACCAAACAGCGCCACTAACACAGAAATTAACCACAAAAAGCACTAAGCTGCGCCAATCTTGCGTAGAAAGAATAGCTCCTAAAAAGCCAGGCATAACCCAAGGCACTTCAATAAAAGGAGCACTAACCAAGCCTAAACTTACAGCATACCAAGCGATAAGACCACAAATCATAGGAGCAACAATACAAGGCACAGCCAGAATAGGATTGGCTATAACTGGCAAACCAAAGAGAAAAGGCTCATTGACATTAAATAAAGCCGGAATAATCGCTATCTTGCCAACTTTGCGAAAGTGGCCATTTTTGAAGAAGAAAAGTAAACAAGTGGGCGCCAAAGTAGCTCCGGAACCACCAATCCAAATAAACCATTGGTAAAAAGGATAAGCGGTTACATGGGGCAGAGGCAAACCAGCGCTGTGTGCTTCGGCGTTGGCTGCCACAAATTGCTGCCAAAGCGGCAACATAACAGCATTGATAACAGAAATACCATGAATGCCAGCCACAGCAAAAAGGTGCAAGAAAAAGTTGCTAGCTTCGACAGCTGTCAAAGTGTCACCCATACTGGCCAAAGGAGACATAAGCCAAAGGACGCCATCATTTATATTAAAGTCACATACGTGACTAACTAGCCAAATAATGCTTACAGCTACTAGCATAGGCAAAAAGCCGGAAAAAGCTTCTGTAACCGCTGGTGGGATACTCTTGCTAACTTCATCTTGCTCAGCTTTAGGACAATCTGGATGCAAGAAAAGGCGCGACAATTCCACCATAAAAATAGCCACAATAATGCCTAAAAATATACCTTCCGGCCCAAACGGTTTAAGAGGAATAGCCCACTGAGCCCCCTCGCCTTCAGCAAAAACTACTTTACTCGGCGCTTTGGTCACTAAAAGAGCAGCCACAGCTCCCAATCCTTGCGGCACCGGAGCCATATTGTATTGCTTGGCTAAAGCTGTCGCTATAGTAAAAGCTATATATAGCCCCAATAGTCCCATCGTTAAGCGGTAAGGAATGTAAAAATCGGACGAATTAGCTAAATACCATTGTCCAAACGACGTATCGACTAAGTTAGGCAACCAAGCCACTTCCCCACCGAAATATTGAGCTAAAACCTCTCCCTGAGCTCCCAAAAGCAAGAAAGTGCTGCCTACCAAAATAATCGGCACCGAGCCTAACATGCCGTCTCTTAAAGCTAAAACATGACGCTGAGTAGCGAACTTTTCCAATAGCTCGACGCACTTGTCCATAAAACTCTGTTCTTGTAAAGCTGTATCCTCTTTTTTCAAATCTGTCACCTTTTACCCAAATTGCCTGAAGGTCTCCATTCTAACTAAGTCAACTACCCATCACCTAAAGGTAATGGGCTTGTAACTGCCCAGTCGTGGTAACGGGTTACCCCTCCGACTTTTATTCCTTAAGTATCGCTATCTAAG
>SFMI01000147.1 GCA_004554425.1 Candidatus Saccharimonadota bacterium
GGATTAGATACTTTCACACCCAGCGATGATCTAGACGAACTTCAGCTAATGGCATTAATCAACGGACTAAAAAGCTTAAGCTCAACATATCCAGCCGCTGCCGATCCTGTCAGTCGGTTGGTATTTACTCTTTATAGGCGCATGCCAACTTTCCATTCTCAGCATTGTCTATATGCCAATTTGCTTAGTTCGGGGCAAGATGCCAAAACTTGCGGACAACCTTGCTTGAAAAAAGATCTCTATATAATTGATCGTCTGCAATATTCACATTTGGTGCGCAATGATTACTGTTGTAGGAATACAATATTCGATCAGACTCCCAAGCAAAGGCAAAAACAGCTCCCCTCGCTGAGCCGATCCGGAGTTTGTGCTTATCGGTTGGAGTTCTTAGACGAAACCGACGAACAAGTAAAGAAGATCTTCACATACTACAATAATTTATTGCAAAATCCCCTTTAAATTGTTGCCAATAACAGCTCTTCCGAGCCTTTTTTGCTGCTCGGAAGGGCAATATTTGCTCTAAGCATAAAATTTTGAGCCCGACATATGGAAGACAGTTCATTTTATATAGTGAGCGGCGGAGAGACCGCTTTACGATCCCAATACATAATCGGCAATATTCCCAAGTTATTAGACAATCAAATAATTGCCGGCCTTCTGTTGGGAGTGCTCATTTTAGCCTCGCTATGTAAAATAGTCCAAATACTCAGTAGGCGTTCAAAATATTGGCGCCAACTTTCTCCCCTGCTGCGCAACAGTGCTACTGTAGCTGTATTCTTTATTTTATTTGAATTGCTACTTCATTTGCCATATTACAGCTCTAATCGCCTTTTTATTCCCGATCCTCTAACTTTTTGGAAAGCCAATCCAGAAATAACCCGCAACGCTCGCGGCTTAAGAACAAATATGGCCGGTACTTCACGCGATTCTATTAGCGGAATTTTTGACCAAGAATACAGCCAGCACAAACTTCCAGAAACTTTTCGTCTAGCTTTTCTCGGAGATTCACAGGCTATTTCCGCTTTTCGCTACCAGTACGCTCCCAAACATTGTTATCCTAAAGTGTTGCAAGCCAATTTGCGCCAGCAAAATTTACAAGTTCAAGGCCACAAAAATATTGAAGTAATAAATGGAGCCATCTCCGGCTACTCTTCTTGGCAAGGACTGATGCTCTATAAGTCGGATTTAGCTCCCTACCAACCAGATCTAGTAATTGAGGCTTTTGGCTATCACGACTCAAATGAAGGATTTTCTACAGATCGCTCAGTGTTAACGGATAAAAAATGGTTATATTTTATGCGTTCTTGGATGTATCGCAGTCACTTATGCCTTTTACTGCGCAGCCTTATTTTACGTTTTCGCCACACAGACGCCATATATAGTTCTGCCAGTGGCAACATAAATTCTACAGAGCGCGTACCTTTGCCAGAATTTATAGAGAACATGGAAAGTTTTTATAAACTTTCCCAGCAAGATCACTTTACTCTCTACTTCCTCTTAGAGCCCACAAATCGCTATATACCAAACAATTCACGCTTGCCTCTGTATCACGAGGCTCTGCGTCAACTTTCCCAGAAGCACCATATTCCTTTAATAGATGCTCCCCGAGCTTTCGCTACCTTGCCACCTCAACAATATGACCGCCTCTTTGCCGACGCAATCCATTTTACCCCCGAAGGCCATCGATTTATGGCTAAGCTAATTGAAGAGTCTCTGAAAAAAAATAATATATTTGACAGGAAAATTAACAAAAAATACAAGTATTTGCCTAAATAAAAGTCTTGTTTGCGGTAAATTAGAAGTATAATCGATAAAATTACAGGGTGTGAAGAATAGCTAAAGAGTTCAATTGCTCTGCTCTTTTCTTTAACCTTTCCTGCGCAGCTTAAGACGGAAGTCTGAGTGTGAGATTAAAATAATTTTTAGTCTGTTTGCTTCTTCTTAGCGCTCACAACAGGAGGAATTCATTTCTGCTTAGGCGTTATTTAAGCCTTAAGAAATGAAGTTGCAGAAAAAGATTATCCAACGGGGTTTTAAATAATATGATAGGCAAAACGTCTGTAACTATCGGTACTTACAATGTAAAGAACATGTTCGGTGAACGCGATGTGCAAAGAGCCGGTGGCGGCCGCACTCCTGTTAAGAGCGAGCGCTCCTTAGACGCTTTGGCCGAAAATATTAGACGCGCAGACGCCGACGTAGTCGCTTTACAAGAGTGCACTTCCAAAGAAACTTTGACCGAGTTCATGAAAACTCGCGGTTTAAGCGAAAACTATAAATACGTAGCTCATGTTCCCGGTAACGACGGTCGCGGCGTAAACGTAGCCGTTATTTCCAAGTACCCCTTCACCGAAGTAGTCTCCCACAAAGATGTAACCTTCCCCTTAGCCGATGGCAGCGGCGACACAAAATTTAGCCGTGACTTCCTCCGTGTCGATATCGATGTCGACGGTAAGTCCGGCGCCGACGTCAGCTTATACACCACTCACTCCAAGTCCAGAAGACCCTCTGCTCCCGGCCACGTTAGCTCCGATACTAAGCGTTTAAGCGAAGGCCGTGCCATGCGCGACATCGCCGAAACCGAAATGAAGCAATTCCCCGGCCGTCTGTTCGTCCTCACCGGCGACTTCAATGACAATACCGACGACGCTTCTGTCCAGGCCGTTCTTAATCCCGGCGGCGGTCGCGAAGAGTGGGTAGACAGCTTAGCTGGTAGACCCGATTCCGAGCGCAATACATGGCCGGCCAATCCTAAGAGAAACAACGGTTTTGCTCCAGAGCAATTTGACCACATGATCTTCCCGAAGTCTATGTCTAACCGTTTGGTCAATTCTCAGGTCCATCGCTACACTCAGTCTGACAGTTCCGATACTCGCTGGGTATCTTCCACAGCTTCAGACCACCTCATGATCACCTCCGAATTTAACCTCAGAGACTAATTTTCAAATAGTCGACTATATCGGCAAATAAGGGTCGTCGCCAGTATCTTGTGCAAATCATATTGGCGGCGATCTTTTTTTATTTTGGGCAAATCACCATTTTTGTCGCAAGGAATCGAGATATGCTTGCGAATTTTAAGATCGGTAACCGTTAAAAATCATACTTGGAGGTGGAGCTTGAAAAATTATCGTTTCGTGTTAGTGGCTTGTTGTGCCGCCATCATCCTTCTTTTTGCAGTTGCTCAAAATGCCCAAGCAGGCACTACAGCACCTGTCATGAGCATTTATGGCAAAATCCAAGTTGTGGACAGCTTCCCTGATTATAAAGTAAAAGTTGTCGATAGCTTTCCCGATCTAAAAGTGAAAACTGTCAGCAGTTTTCCCGACGGCCCAGGAAAATGGCAATTTGTAGATAGCTTCCCCGATTACAAGATTCAATTTGTAGACAGCTTCCCCGATTTTACTATCCAATTTGTAGATAGTTTCCCAGGCAAACCTTAATATGCCAAACAAAAAGAACTCTGCCGCCGTAATTTGGTGACAGAGTTCTTTTTTTATTTCAACCTAAAAATTGCCTAAAAGCTATTTAAGTAAATACTTTTCCAAGAAAAGCACTACCGATTGCCAGTAGTAATCGCGGTTGTTCTTTTTGGCAAAACCGTGACCTTCGTCAGAAGCGCAGCAATACCAAACCTGACCGCCGGCTTGACGAATTTCTCGCACCATTTGTTCAGCTTCGGTAACTGGTACACGCGGATCGTTATATCCTTGTACCACATATAAGGGCTTAGTTATCTTTGCAGCATTGTTGGCCGGCGCAATTTTTTCCATAAAAGCTCTCATTTTCGGGTCGCGCTCGTCACCATACTCAACTCGGCGCAAATCTTGACGGTTAGGATTGGTATTTTCCAAGAAAGTCACAAAATTGCTAATACCAACGTTGTCTACACCACAACTGAGATCTTTGCTAAAGTGAGTCATGGAAGCTAAAGTCATATAACCGCCATATGAACCACCCATAACAGCAATTTTGCCATTAAATTGAGGCTGTTTTTTGATCCATGTAATTAAAGCCCCAATATCTTTAACTGAGTCTTCCCGCTTATATCCATTATCTAAAGATACATAGGTTTTGCCATATCCATGCGAGCCACGCACGTTGGGAGCAATAACAGCTATGCCTTTTTCATTTACCAAATATTGAATCAGAGAGCTGAAATAAGGCTGATACTGGCTTTCCGGGCCACCATGGATTTGAATAAGCACAGGACAAGGCTTATTGTCCGCACGCTTAGGCATATAAACGAAAGCTGGAATTTGACGATCTTTTCCGTCTACCTTATCGAAAGTAGGATAGCGGAACAGCTCAGGTTTAGCAAAAGACGCTGTATCCAAACCGCC
>SFMI01000019.1 GCA_004554425.1 Candidatus Saccharimonadota bacterium
GTCAAACTCCGTCGGCAAGACGTAGACTTAAAGCTATTGGTTCACGAGAAAACCGTTGGATGCAAGATGTTAACCACTGTGTATCAAAGGCACTCGTGAAAGCCAATCCCAAGCATACGTTATTTGTCCTTGAAGACTTGTCAGGCGTTCGAAATGCCACAGAGCGCGTTAAAACAAAAGATCGCTATGTATCTGTATCGTGGTCATTCTATGACCTTGAACAGAAGCTTATCTACAAAGCTAAACAAAATCAATCTATAGTAATTAAGGTTGACCCTCGTTATACAAGCCAGCGTTGTCCCGTGTGTGGGCACATTGAAAAAGCCAATCGCAACAAAAAGACACATCTGTTTAGCTGTAAAAGCTGTGGCTACAAATCAAATGATGATCGTGTTGGAGCGATGAATCTGTATCACATGGGGGTAAACTATCTTAGAGATAGTCAAGTACCTGATACAGTTACAGTAGAGTAAATCTCTGCTGTAAAGGGTGTTGTCAACCACCCTACGATGTAACGCCACCTTAGATAGCGATACTTAAGGAATAAAAGTCGGAGGGGTGATGAAGGCGTATTTGCCAAATTGAACTTGCTCTTCCTGCTTGAAAGCTAATTAAGGGGCGATAGAGTCTGCTGGGCTAAGTCGGCTGCAAAATGGACATTTAGTGCTGTCGTGAGCTAAAGCTTTGCAATAAGTGCGGCCGCAATCTATAAACTGAAGGTGACGTTTACCCCATTCTTCGGGAGGAAAAAGGCGTTTAAGATCGTCTTCTACTTGTTTGGGAGTTTCGCCCTGAGAGAGTCCCCAGCGTCTGGCCAAGCGAAAAATATGGGTGTCTACAGGAAAAGCTGGCAAATTGAAAGCTTGCAACCTTACTACTGAGGCTGTTTTGTGGCCTACACCGGCGAGACTTTCCAGGCTTTTGAAATCTTGGGGTATCTGTCCAGAAAAATTATCTAAAAGCTGGCGGCACATAGTTTTTAGGTATTTTGCTTTATTTTTGGCTAAGCCTAAGCCGTAAATGTGCTGATATATCTCTTCTTGACTGAGTTGATCCATTTTTTCCGGCGTATCGGCTACAGCAAATAAGCTTGCGGTGGCTTTATTTACCCTTTCGTCGGTGCATTGAGCTGAGAGCATGACTGCTACTAACAAAGTAAAGGGACTGTAAAAAATAAGGCTGGGTTTGGAGTTGGGAAAAAGCTCATCTAGCTTGGCGCCAACAAAAGCAGCTCTTTGGGCAATAGTTAACATGTTATAACCTTGTTTGTGTCTACTTTACATCGACAATTCTGAGACCATCATTATTTGCAGAGGGTGTTGATGGTTTTGAAGAATCATCGTCGCCATCGGAAATGAACTCGGCGTCAATAATTTTGCCTTCGCCAGGGAAGTTAGGACGCTGATTATGGCGCACTGATCCTTCGGAAATAATGTATTCAGGCGCCTCTTTTGTATTGCGCTCTTTATCATAAGATGAAGTTGTTGCAGCGCCAAAGTTTATTTGACTATTGGGGTTAAAACCACTCATGCCGAGGATATGGCTCATGACATTTCCCATGGTGCCTAAACCAAGGCCAAAAAGATCGGCGAGGCTGGCTGTACCTTCTTTTACTCGACGCATGCGTTCAAGCATGATGGCTTGATTGAGTTCTTGACTGCCGCTCCACCAGATAAAAATGGCAATAACAATCAGCATATGGTTATAACCGGCACCATAGATAGCCATAATTATGGCACAAGCTCTACCAATGCTAACCGCTTTGTCAGTGGCCGTAAGAAAATCGTATTTTTTTGATAAAAAACCGCGTAATACACGACCGCCGTCCATAGGAAAGGCCGGAATTAAATTAAAGGCCATTAAAACAATATTACTCCACATGAACCAATAGAGAGTTTCTACTCCATATATTTGTACTATGGGAATAAAATTGGCTGCTAAATGAGGGATAAAGACAAAATCTGTAAAGAGATAAGTAGCCAGGGCCAAGACAAAATTGACAGCTGGGCCGGCCAAAGCCACTAAAACTTCCTGGCGTGGCGTTTGAGGCAAACTTTGTAAAGTCGCTACGCCACCAAAAGGCCACAATGTTATATCTCGGGTAGAAATTCCAAAATGTCTGGCTGTTAAAGCATGGCCATATTCGTGTAAAGTAACGACTCCAAAAATGATTAAGGTAAAGAATACGCTGATTAAGCTGGTAGCCCAATCATTTTTGGCTCCGCGTGAGAGAAATATCCAGATTAACAACAGCACGAAGGTATAGTGAACATATATATCAATACCCCACAATTTTGCTAATTTAAATGACCAACGCATAAATTTAGTATTTCCTGCTCTTTGCTGAAGCTAATCGAGTCTGAAAAAATGATATAAGACTCTGTGCAACTATTCTAACATAGAAGTATTAGCGGTTAGTTTGCATTATGTTGGAATTGAATATAGATAAAAACCCTGCCGAGCGTAAAGCAACATATTTATAAAACTAAACAGTTGTTTATTGGTGTGCGAGCAGGGCCATTTTTTTCTATCAAGCTTGGCTAGCCAACTTAGAAATAATCGGCTAACTCTGTTTGCAAATCATTTAATTCTAAGGCTGCTGCTGAAGCTTGATCGAGGCCGTTATACAAATAGTCTATTTGCGGATCTTCTACAAAGTTGCGGCATATTTCTAAGCCTTCGATATAAGAACTCATGCCTATTTCAAAGCGTTCGGCTATAGAAGGATCAATTTGTTCTCTTTCCAAGGCAGGACGCACTCTGTTGAGATATAGCTTGCGATAGGCATAAGCGCTACTTAACAGTTTGTCTAATACTTCGGCAGCTTCTTGAGTGTAAGCTTGGCCGCTTTCTACTGAGCGCACCAATTGCTCCAGCTTTAAGATATTGCCGGGCAAGGGAGACTCGAAGTTACTATCGCTGAGGCCAGTCTCTAAATCGGTATATTCAGTTGGTGGTGCTTGTACTAATTGCATAAGCACGGCTGAACACTTGGAACAGTAACGAGCTGAGGCGGGATTTTGTTGACCGCAACGCATACAAGTGAGCTTTTTAGAAGAATCGTCGTCTAAACCTAAGCTTTTTTTCATTTGAGCACATATGCGTTTGGTGGATGGCAAACTGGCACTAATACGTCGCCAACCATTTTTGAGCAATTGCTTATCGCCCGTTTCGCACCAGGAGGCCAACTCGCGGCAGCCTAGAGCCTGGCAATCCAAACAGTGAGCCAAAAGCTCTAAATCTTCAGCATTAAGCTGCTCTAAAGCACCATCAAGGTTGTTCTGAGTTTCTTCAATTTTTTCTAAGGTATCTTGGAGAATAATTTTGAAAGCTTCAGGCTCAATCTTACCGTCTAAAGCTAAACCTACGGTGACTAGTAATTCTTCGAAGTTGGGAGCTCCAGATACTAAACGACATTCGATATTTATGTGAGTTAAATCGTTATGAATCAAGCGATCCAAATTGAGTAACATAATATCAAATTCTGGCAAATTTAATTCATCTAAGCTCTTTTTTTCACCATTTTGAACTATATACATAATTCTAGCCATGCCTGCTTTGAGCGCTTGGCTGTGGACATCACAAAGTGAAGCTAAAGGGTGATTAAGTAAAGTTTGGACTTGAGTAAGTTCTAATTTTAAAGCATGTTTTATAGCTTGCCAGAGATAATAGAGATCTTTTCAACTAAGGGATGGCGGGCATATTTCTTTTCAGCTGCTGCCCATTGTCCCATGTCGCTCATGACCGTATACATAGTGACTGTAGTTGTTACCAAAAGGTGCAAAGCATCATCTAAAGCTTTAGTTTGGCCATTTTGTAAAAACTTATCCATGGCACCCATACCGGCTTCGACGTTGGTCATAACTTTTTGGGCGCATTCCGATAGGGAAGATTCGCCATAAAATAAGACAAAACGTTTTACTGCTGCGCGAAGTCGAATTGTAAAATCGGCAGCCGGTGTGAAAAAGGCCGCTAATACGGAAGGCTCGACGTGGCCTTGTAAAATATTTTGGCCAACTTTAAGCAAATGGTCGTAAACAGGATAAGGAGACATGACCATTTGCTCTCCTACTTCCGCATTGAGCTCGTCCCACAGAGTAGCTACAGCTTCGGCACTGTATTTTAAGTCGCGCCCTGCTTTTTCGATAGCAAAAGTTTCTATGTCATTTAAGGAATTTTCTAAGTCTTGTAAGGCCCTTTCATGTGCTTCCAGCTCAGATTGAAGCTTTTTGACTAAATTTTGAAATGTATCAGTCCAGATGGCATCCCAGGTAAAGCGTTCTAGACCAGTACGTTCGAAGGCGATTACCTGTCTGGCTTTGACAAACAATCCATTTAAGTCTCCGGGGGTAGCTTCACCGACGGATATCTTTTCACATACTTTAATTATCTGTTGTAAGGAAGCAGGAATCTCAGGCAATTTTCTTTCTCCGTATTGTAGTCTGCTGCGCAAAAATCAGAACAAATTTCACAAATCCCGATATTCGGGAAACTTCGTTAATAGCTTAGGTTGTACCTTTGAAGACGGTTGGTCATTTTTCGATAAACAAAAAAGGCTGCCAGGCAATGCCGGGCAGCCTTTTTATTTTAGCGTCAATAAATTCGTGAGCTAAAAACTATTGCCAGTCGGGAGTGATATTTACCCAGGAAGAAGATTTAAAACTATCGGAAGTAATGGCTCCCATATTGCCAGTTAATGATTTCGGGAGCAAAGTAGTGTTAGTATCGACAGCAGAACCTTGAATTTGGAAAAGCATAGTGCCTGCTTCGCCAATATCTAAAGTATTTAAAACTTCCAAATTAGCATTTACTTTTTGCAAAGCTTCTTCTTTATCGGGACGTTTGCCCTTTTCCAATTTGCGCATCTCCGCTTGGAGCTGCTTGTAAGTATCAGCTTTGTAGTTCTCAAATTGATCGCGCATAGCAGCGCACTGAGAAGATATAGACGCTGTGCGTCTCCAAGCTTGATATATACACTCCATAGCTTTGGCATATTGTTTGCGAGAAGCTTCAATTTCGGCCAAAGAACTGAAAGCGCAGCGCTGGACAAACATGGCATCAGGGCCAGAGTAGAGCAAAGCTTCACGGCAAGCTTTTTCGCGCAAGGCACTTTGGCTCTCGGCATAGGCTGTGTAAAGCAAACTCATAGGACTATTGGAACTCCTAAGAGTTTGCAAATCTTCTGGAGTAACACAAGCCATGGCTTTTTTGTTGTCACCGCGCTCGAAATGAATCAGAGCCATGCCAACTTTAGCGGAGGCTGTTTGTATGGGAGTGAAAGTAGATGAAGAGGCTATGGTATTGTAAGCGCTGAGAGCCTCATCGAAACGGCCAGCTTCTTTGAGTAAGCAAGCTTTTTGATAGTAAGCATTGAAATCGTCTGGAGCTTGGCTTATTTGCTCTTCGTAAGCGGTTAAACCTTCGTCGACTTGGTTGGCGCACAAATAGAGAGTACGCAAAGCGACAGGAATGCGATGGTCGGTTGGACGCAAATCTTTAGCAGTGGTGTACTCTTGACGAGAAGTGGCAAAGTCGCCGGTTTGCTTGGCAATATCACCTTTATAAAGGTGCAAAACTGGGTTGCGTCTGAAAAGGGAAGCCAAGTCGTTGAGCTGAGCTACGGCACGGTTGGTTTCGCCTACGGAAGCATTGGCAAAAGCGTCCCACAGTTGCAAATATTTGTTTTCTTTGCGGACAGTTAAGCCTTCGTCAAAGTATTTTTTCGCTAAAGAGTAATTGCCACTGATAAAGGAGTTGATACCGTTGACTAATTGTTGAGTGGCTGAAGTGGGATCGAGATCGCGAGTTTTTTCCCAGCTTTCCATAGCTATACGTGAATCTTCGGGGTCGTTGCTCAGGCACCAACGCTCAAAGTACGCTGTACCTTTGGCAAAATAACAACCGGCTTGAGCTACACGGAATTCCATGGTGTTCCATTTAGGCATGATGTCTACACTGTGGTTGGCCAAAGCGATAGCATCTTCATTTTTGCCTTGATTGAGGTGGTAGACAGCTTGCTGATTGATTCGAGCATAAGCTGTAGCCGCGTTGTGATTTTTAGGAGACAACTTAAGGACAATTTCTAAGCGTTGCAAAGCTTTTATATAATGGCCCATGCGGTATAAGATCATGGCCTTAGCATATTGAGCGTTGGCATCTTTGGGATTTTTAGACAAGTGCTGATCGATCAGGGTGTTGGCTTTTGTGTAATTTTTGGCGTTGAAATACTTTAAAGCCTCGCCGACGAGTTTGTCATCAGCTTGAGCAGGTGAAAGCCCGGCAACAGACAGGCCGACAGTGAGAGCACATACAAGTAAAAACTTAGAAAAATTCACGATATCCCAAAAACCTTTCAACTGATAATTAAAAATATACGCTAGAAAAGACGATCGCTGCGCAGCTTCGCTCTTGCGAAGTTGTTTACCTGCGCCTAATTTTGAGGTTGATTGTCGGCAACGGCTTCCGAATTTATGGGAATTTGCGGCTTTTGCTCGCGTTGTTTTAATTGCTTCAAAAGTTTTGCTTCTAGATCAGGAGTACAATAATGAATAACTAATATTTTTACTGCAGCCACAATAGGCGAAGCTAATACTACTCCCCAAAAACCAAATACATTGGCAAAAACCATCATGCCAATCATCAAACTAAGTGGATGAAGGCCCAGGCTGTCTCCCATAATTTTTGGTACTAATAAATTGTTTTCAGCTTGTTGAATGAGGGTGTAAACGGCCGCCACGATTAAAGCTAAAGTAATGCCGCCAGTATCAGGTAAAGCTAAAGCTAAAAATATAGCCGGCAATGCTCCTAAAATAGGGCCGATTATAGGAATTGCTTCTGTAATACCTGCAATAATTCCCAAAGCTATGCAGTACTTAGGCATTACCAAAGCCATAAGTAAGGTGGTTAAACTGCCGACTGCACAACAAAGCAATACTTGACCTTTTATAAAGCTTTTCATGGAGTAATGTAATTGCAGCAGAATGTTCTTGGCTGGTTGGCGGCGGCGAACAGGCAATAAATTGACCCAAAAATCTACCAGCTCTTGGCCTTCACTGAGCATGTAAAAAGAGATAAAGGGAACCATTACTATGGCTGTGACAACCCAAACTACAGCAGAAGAAAAGGCCCCCGCATATTGCAATCCGCTATTAATAAGCTGTCCGGCCAAGCTTCCGGCTTGATTTACCAGCTCGGTAATGTTGGCTTGTACACTATTTGGCAAAACTTCTAGGTGGGTTTGGCGAAAATCGTTTAAAATAGCGATTGCCTTTTGAGTAATAGCTGGAAAATTCTCAGCTAAATTTTTGATTTCGCCAAACAGTTGGGGAGCAGCTAAAGCAAATACGCCTAAAGCCAGGGCCAAGAGCAAAATATAAGTGATAACTAGCGATTTTGTGTAAGAAAAATATTGGGCGCCTGGTATTTTTCTGATTTGAATCATCAGAAATTCGACTATGGGATTTACCACATAGACAAAAATAAGTACCAGCAAAAGTAAGGGAGTAATACTTAAGGTCTCTTCGATAGCTTGTTTTGTCCAAGGATGAAAACAAGCAATGATGAGACCTAGTATCAGCAAAACAGTGCCTAACCCTTTGACGCTGTTTACTAAGCGACGTCCGGTTTGCTCGCTTAGCGGAGCTAAATTCGAGGCCGACGGAGCACAAGCTTGGCTGGCAAAGGCGATAACTGTGTCTGAAGGCACCGTTTCACTTGTCTGGGAGACAGCGGAAACAGGAGCTGTAGTTTGGGGAAATTCTGATTCTGTTGGGGAGGGACTAACTTTCAAATTAAGCTCCGTTTCTTAGTCATTTTACGACATGTAAGTATAGCTGGCTAAGCTGCGTTCGAAGTTATTAAGCAATTTTTGTGACATCTCTAAAGTTAGATAATTTTCACTTAAAGCATCTTCACATTGCTGACGCATACGCTCAAGCAAGTCTTCCGGATTATACTGGAAGTAAGAGAGCACTTTGCTCATAGTGTCGCCGCGTACAATGTGCTCGAGTTTGTAACCTGAAGTAGTGAGCTTTACTTGTACTGCGTGGGTATCGCCAAAAAGGTTGTGCAAATTGCCCATAGTCTCCTGATAAGCCCCAATTAAAAACATGCCCAAATAATATGGCTCGTGGCTTAAGCGTTCGGGAACTTTGCCTTCTTCTTCGGTGCCGTAAAAATTTGTTTCGGAATTGAAGCGCAAAGAATGAACGTCTAGCAAGGAATTGACATCTTCTTTTATATCGATGAATTTATCAATTTTACCGTCGGAATCGCAAGTGAGATCGGCCAAAGTAACTTTTTCGTCAGGAGCCGTATCTAGGCGATGAATAGGCAAAATAGGGAACAACTGATCGAGAGCCCAAGAGTCGGGAGCTGATTGGAAAACTGACAAATTGACATAGTAAGTGGTGGAGAGCAATTTCTCCAGAGTGAAGAAGTCGTCACTGGTAGCTTTGGCTTCGCGCAAGGTTTCATAGATCTTACGGCAAGATTGCCAATATAACTTCTCTGCTAGGGCCCGATCTTTGAGGGAAAGCATGCCTAATTGAAAAGCGCTCAGAGCTTCATCTTTGAATTGGACAGCGTCGTGGAAAGATTCTTGAGCATTTTCCGGAGTAATGCCTTCGTAAATTTCACGCAAAGTTTTTATAATATAGTCTTCATCGCCGACAGCTGGAGGAATGTTGAAGTTGCCAACTTTATTTTGACCTAAAACATCAAAAACCAAAATTGATTGGTGAGAGGCCAAGGCGCGGCCACTTTCGCTAACAATGGTAGGAGCTTTAATTTTTGCTTGTTTGCAAGCGTCGTTTATTTCGGCAACTACATCGTTGGCATAGCTTTGCATGTTATAATTTTTAGAAGCATAGAAGTCACTTTTGGAACCGTCGTAGTCGACAGCTAAGCCTCCGCCCACGTCTAAATATCCCATAGGGGCGCCCAATTTTACTAATTCGGCGTAGATGCGGCCAGCTTCGCGTAAAGCCCCCTTAATGACACTGATCGCCGAAATTTGCGAACCGATATGAAAATGGAGCAACTTCAAATTGGCCAACATATCGTTGTTAATGAGGATCTGAACAGCTTGATAAATTTCATAGGCAGACATGCCAAATTTGGCTCTTTCGCCCACACTGCTGCCCCAATGGCCTTGGCTTTTACGATTAAGCTTTACTCTAAAACCGAAAGAAGCAGGCAAATTTAAGGCTTTAGCTACACGTACGGCCAAGCATACTTCGTCTAATTGCTCCAGAATAATGATAACTTTTTTGCCCAATTTGGAAGCTAAAATGGCTGTTTCCAAATATTCGCGGTCTTTGTAGCCATTGCAAGTAATAAGACACTCAGTTGAATGCATGGCCGAGAGGGCGATAAGTAACTCTGGTTTGGAGCCTGCTTCTAAACCAAAATGATGAGGTGTGCCGCATTTAACTAATTCTTCTATAATGTGGCGTTGCTGGTTTACTTTAACTGGGAAGACACCGCGATAGACGCCAGGATAATTATATTTAGCTATAGCTCTGGCAAAAGCCGAATTTAAACGCTCGATACGATCTTGGAGAATATCTGGAAAGCGAAGCAAAATAGGTAAACTTAAGCCACGCCCTTTCAGAGCTTCAATTAAGGTGTAAAGATCGATAGATCCGCCGCGTTCACCTTGGGGAGATACGACTAAATGGCCGTTGGAATTGATAGAAAAATATGGAGCTCCCCAACGCTTGATAGAATAGAGTTCATCGCTTTTGTCTATATTCCAGTTAGCAGAATCCATATGAGTCTTCCTTTGTAGCAATTTGTTAAAAAGGCAGGAGCTTGCTTAACTATTAGAAAGCTGCTACCTGCCCGATAATTTTAGGCTGAGAAAATTTCCCTGCCAGGCTATGCAATAAAATAACCTTCAAACCGAAAAAAGGGCCGATTTGGCATAGGCATTGCTTTAGCGCTTGTAAGTTGAATGATCGATACGTTCGCCTTTTTCGATCCAATAAGGAGAATGGCGTAAAGCTGTAGTGTATTTTTTAGCTGCTTCTAAAAGGGCAGGGTGAATCTTCCCATTGGAAGCCATTAAGTCTCGATACAACATATTGTGAGGCTCGCCTAAGAAATCGCTCATCTTGCCACCTGCTTCTTTGACTATTAAGGAACCGGCGGCGATATCCCAAGGAGAAAGGCCCAATTCCCAGTATCCATCGAAGCGACCACAAGCGATATAGCAAAGATCCAAGGCAGCAGAACCGTCGCGACGTACACCTCGAGCTTTGATAATCAAATCGTGGAACATGCCTAAATGTATATCAGGTGAACTGCTGACGTCGTAAGGAAAACCAGTGACTAAAAGGGCGTCTTCTAAAATGGCATTGTCGCTTACATGGATTGGCTGGCCGTTTAAGTAGGCACCTTCACCCAAAACAGCGTAGAAGGTTTCTTCGTGGCAAGGGTCATGGACTACGCCAACTACTACTTGTCCATTGAGCTCAAAAGCGATAGATACGGCAAAAAAAGGATAGCCTGAAGCAAAATTGGTAGTGCCGTCCAGAGGGTCGACGATCCAACGACAATTATTATCACTGCCTATAATTTGGCCTTGCTCTTCTCCCAAAATGCTATGCTCGGGGAAGGTGCTTTTTATTAGAGAAAAGATAAGCTTTTCGCTAGCTTTGTCGACTTCAGTGACTAAATTGATGCGACCTTTTTTGTCAATATGGTGAGATTCACCAACGGCTTTGCGAATGAGTTCGCCGGCTTGCTTAGCGGCTTTGAGGGCTAAGTCTAAGTAGGGCTGATACTGACTGGACATAGAAAATTTCCTATAAAAAACGATTTTTGGACGCACAGAGGGCGTCTCTTTAGGCTGAGCTTGTGAAGAGACGCCCTCTGTGGCTAGTTGAATTGGCGGAAACTTAACTTATTTAAGTCGGCTTCCTAAAAGAATATGCTTACTTGACTTCTTGGCCTTGGTAGTCGTATTTCATGGCGCCTTCAATGTTAAGGCGAGCGCCGCTACCTACTTTGCCTTGTAAGCTTTCCAACTGGTCGCCACCTTTGGTGAGGCGGGTTACCAATTCGTCGTTGCTCATTTCCGGATCCATGGCTAAGAGCAAGCCGGCAGCGCCAGTTACGTGAGGAGTAGCCATAGAGGTACCGCTGAAGACAGCGTAACCTCCGCCGGGAACGGTGGAAAGGATGTCTTTGCCAGGAGCGGCTATATCAACATTCTTTTCTCCGTAGCAAGAGAACTTAGCCAACTGGTCGTTGCGATCTGTAGCAGCTACGGCGACGTTATTGGGTAAATCGTAGTCGGAAGGATAGTGAGGATGAACATCGTTGTTCGTTCCGGAGTTTCCGGCCGACATCATGTGTAAGGCGTCGGGAGAATTGCGGAAGGCTTCCTGAATAGCAGGGTTCGCCGGGCCGCCACCCCAAGAGTTTGAGGTTAAACGAGCACCTACGGAAGTGGCATAATTGATACCGCGAATAATGGAAGCTGCGTCAGCACCGCCGTCATCACTGAAAATTTTGACGGGCAGAATGGTGGCCGACCAGTTGATGCCAGAAACGCCTTCGCCGTTGTTGCCTACAGCACCGATAGTACCGGCAACGTGAGTACCGTGACCCTGACGATCCATAACGTCGCCGTTTTGCAAGCAAGCATTCCAGCCCTGATAATCGTCGACAAAACCGTTACCATCATCGTCGATACCGTTGCCGGGGATCTCTTTGGTGTTGGTGTAGATATTGCCAGCTAAGTCGGGGTGAGTAATATCAACACCAGTATCGATAACGGCAATCAGAGGGCCCTGTCCATTGGGTAAACCGGTAGTAATTTGCCAAGCTTCGGGAGCGTGGATGTCGGCGCGGGCAGTACCATTGTTGCTGCCGTCATTGTACATGTCCCACTGCTGGCCGAACTTTGCATCGTTGGGCACTTTACCTTCAGCTAATTGTTCGCGGGTGAATTCTTGACCTTTGGCAATATCTTCAGCGTGGTAGATGGTGTTGGGGACAGCAAATTCAATGCTGGGATCCTGCTGCATTTGTGCCAAAGCTTCTTCGGTGGTCATGCCCTCGGGAAGCTGAAGTTGCATCATTTGACCGGCACCGGCAGCTTTCATGCGGCCGGGAATCTTGAAGTTGTCCAACACTTTGGCGCCGTATTTTTCGACGACACTTTCGTTGTTGAGGCTGGCCATCATGGAACCACGGGTTTTGATAATAACCTGACCAGGAACAAATTCGCCTAAAGAGCGTTTTTCAGAGCCTAAGCTTACAGAATCGGAACCAACTTGAGGGTTGGAATTCTCTGCTTTTGCTTCTGACTTTGTGGCAGCTTGGGGAGTATAAGTACCTTGTAATTGATTTATACTGTTGGGGCCGATATTGGAAATCATATTGCCTCCTGAAACATTTTTTTGAACGGAAATGTATTTGTATACAAATTCTATTGAAGAAGGGCCGAGCCTTCTTGCTTTTTATAATTGAAGCCAAGAAAGATCGGCCTTAGCTTACCTTTATTTTGTTTAGTAGCTAAACAAAGACATTGTTTATAGACAAAGTCAGAAGCTAAGCTTTGGGAGCTTGGTAATTGTATTCCATAGCTCCGTTGACGTTTAAGCGGGCTCCGGTAGAAACAACACCTTTTAAGCCTTCAACTTTGTCGGCTCCTTCGAAGAGACGAGTTTTTATTTCGTCATTGCTCATAGTCGGATCCATAGCCAAAAGCAAACCGGCCGCGCCGCTGACGTGGGGAGTAGCCATGGAAGTACCGCTCTTGTTGCCGTATCCTCCGCCAGGGATAGTGGAGTATATATCTTCGCCGGGAGCGGCAATGTCGACCGACTTCTCGCCGTAGCAAGAGAAATAGCACAGCTCGTCGTTACGATCGGTAGCAGCTACGGCTATTGAGTTGGGCAGATCGTAACTGCTGGGGAAGTGAGGCGTCTCGTCGTTATTATCTGAGGAGTTGCCTGCGGCCATAATGTGTAAGGCACTGGAGCGGGCAAAGGCCTCTTTAATGGCGGGATTGGCTTCACCGCCGCCCCACGAATTTGAAGTGATACGGGCGCCGTTTTTGGAAGCGTAATTGATACCGCGAATAATAGCTGCAGCGTCGGTACGTCCCTTGTCGTTAAAAATCTTAATCGGCATAATGGTAGCATGCCAATTGACGCCAACTACGCCTTGTCCGTTATTGCCTTCGGCGGCAATAGTACCGGCGCAATGGGTACCGTGAGAGTGTACATCCATGGGGTCGCCGTTATCGTCGAAAGCATTGTAGCCATGTACATCGTCAATAACGCCGTTGCCATCGTCGTCAACACCATTACCGGGAATTTCACCAGTATTGGTCCAGATGTTGTTGACCAAATCGGGATGGTTGTAGTCTACGCCGGTATCTATAACAGCGATGATGGGCCCTTGACCGTTGGGAAGACCGGTAGTTTTTTGCCAAGCCAGAGAAGCATCGATATCTACTCCGGGGGTACCGCCATCTTGGCCGTCATTTTTTAAGCCCCAAAGCTTAGAATCTAAGTCGTTGGGAACTTTACCTTGATCGGCTTTTACGGTAGCACTGCCATTTTCGGCAGGGGCCTGGGCAGGTACATCATCTTCTAAAGTATAGATAGAGTTGGGTACGGCATATTCTATTTCAGGATCTTCCTGCATAGCAGCCATAGCTTGAGCTGTGGTCATGCCTTCAGGCAGCTGAATATGGAGCATCTCGCCCTGCATACCCTTGAAAACACTAGTTTCGTTACTGAATTTTTCCAAAACGGTGGCGCCGTATTTTTTGGCAACATTGCCTGTGCTCTGCATAAGAGAGCCCTTGGTTTTTACAATAACCTGACCGGGTACGTGCGGCTCGAGATCTTGCTCTAATTGGGCTGCTTTGGCGCTGGTGGCGGCCAGAACTTTTTCAAGCTGAGTTTGAGGGCGAATGTCTACTTGGTCGGAAACTGCGGCTTGACAGTAGAGCTTTTCCTCTTGAGGAGCTTGAACTTTGCTTTTGGAAGCAGCTAAACTTCCGGGTTGCAAAGTGGATATGGAAGCAGAGCCAATACTATTGATCATGGAACCTCCGTCGAGATCGTCAGGCTGATTTCTGTTTTTAATCAGCTTGATGATCAACAAACAATTCTACATTATTGAATATAGGACAAAATAAAATAATTGGTGTGAGCAGGAAGTTAACGTCTCGACATGGAGTCGCCTTCTTCTGTATGAGAAGATAAAAATGTAACTGTGAAAATAGAGTTTCTGCCCATAAAATTATCAAGGCCCCACTTCTATTTCGTAAGAAATAAGAGTGAGGCCTTGGAGAAGGACGCTTACAATCACACTCTGACTGCAGGCTCAAAGAGGAAGATATTATTTGTTATCTTGCTCTTTATTGTATTTTTCAATAATGGAATCGTAGTAGTTGAGTACTTGACGAACATACTTACGTCTCTCGGTGTAAGGGCCGGAGAAGAAGCTGCGTTTGAAACCGTAAACGATGGTATCGCGCAGCTGTCTGGGAGTAAGATCGAAAGTCTTGAGGGCCAAATCTACTTCGTCGGTTACAGTAGTATGACTGACTAAGCGGTTATCTGTGCACAATGTGGCCGACAAATTGTTCGCTAACATCTTGCCAAAAGCGTGTTTTTTAACATCGCCTATAGCAGGGTTTGTTTGCATATTGCTAGTGATACACACTTCGATAGTGGTGCGGCTGTCGGCAATATGACGAATCAAACGCTCGATATATTGCTGAGGATCTTTGACGCTGGGGCCGCAGAGCTCAGGAGAGAAGAGATGATAGCCGTGACCGATACGGTCGGCATGTAAGTCGGTGATGGCTTGGAAAATGCTTTCGGGGCCGTAAGCTTCGCCTGCATGTACGGTTTTGTGCATAAAGTTCTTATGTACGTAGTGGTAGGCAGCCTCATGATCGCTAGCAGGATGACCAGCCTCGGCACCAGCTAAGTCGAAGCCTACAATCGGAATACCTTCTTCGTCGCGCAAACGCACTACGGCTCTGGCCAGCTCCAAAGAGGCCATAGAGTAGATCTCTTTAAGGGGAGCTTCTCTGAAGACTTCCATTAATTTTGCGTAGTAAGGAGAGCTGGCGGCCACAAAAAAGCGCATAGCGCAAGTGATCAAACCGTAGTGGAAAGGAGGTTCGCCATTTTCAGTTACAGCCGGAGAAGCGTTATACTCGGCTTCGGCTTTGGCAAAGCCTCTATTGACGGCACGAATAATTTGCTCTAAAGAGAGTTTTTCGTTAATATGAAGTTGTGGGGCAAAGCGTATCTCAATGTAACGTACGCCTTCGTTGATATTATCCCAGGCTAATTCATAAGCTGTTCTTTCTAAAGCTTCTTCGTCGACAAGAACTGCACAAGTATAGTTGAAGCCTTCTAAGTATTCAACCAAATTGTTGTAATGAGGGCGAAATACGAGTTCGTTCATGCCTTCTTCCGTGTAGGAAGGGAGCTTTACGTTGCGCTCTTTGGCCATCTCGATAAGGGAGCTCAAACGCAATGAACCGTCAAGATGCAAGTGTAAGTCGGTCTTAGGCAGAGCGCTGATTATCTCGCGAGGTAATACCATATATCTATCTTTATCCTCCGTTTTAACCTCCCGACTTCGGTTACAAAATGTGTTTTTCCTGCCTAAACAATCTGCTACTTTGTGGGGTATTATACGAAAAATAACTAGCTTTTATAGTTCTCAACTACATAGTTTAAGGAAGAGTTTAGATGGGACTAAGTGAAACAAAGGAAAATTTATTTTAGGCAGAAAATTAAAGCGTTTCGGTCTGTTTACCGTTTTGGGATAAGTAGGTTGGTGCCGCTTGTTCAATTTGGTAAAAAGGTTGATAATGCGTGAATTCGCCGATTTCAAAGCTGCCGAAAATAGTTAGCAGACAGCTTGTATTGAATATATTTATCTATGCTTCAGCTGATGAAAGTGAGGTTTTTTACCTGACAGGAGATTTAGTTTCTGCTATACGCTTGCAGGGAATAATTTGATGAAAAAAACTGGTGACGTAGACAGCTCTCTTTGCTCCGACCTTCGTTCTCTGTCCAGGGCTATGACGCGTCTTTACAATACGCTGATGCCAAAAATTTCTGTCGAACGTACCCGCAGGAGCAGCAATAATACCACGACTGCTTTTCATGTGGAGTTACCTATCAGAGTTACCCAAGTAGCCGTTTTGGAAGCTCTTGAAGATCTGAGCTGGTGTAGTTCCGATCTTTGTAAAGAAGCTAGAGAAGGTGTTTCTCAAGTAGAGCTAGCTAAGCATTTAGGGGTTGATACAGCCACTATGTGCCGCAATATGAGGGTTCTGGTTCAGGAAAATAGCTGGGCCGAAGAAAAGAAAAATGGCAAATCAGAACGTGGCAAACTTCTGAAAATAAGCGAATCTGGGCGCCAAGCGCTTCAAGAGGCCAGGCCTGCCATTAAGAAATTGAATGCGGAAATAATCGATAAAATTTCTCAACAAGGTATCGATGTGCAGAAGCTGTCCGCTGATTTAAAAGTGGTGGCTGGAATTATCGCTTCTATGGAAGACCAGGCCCAAATTCAGAAAGAAGGCTAATTGTCTCTATTTTATGCTTTCAAAGTTCTGAGACAAAAATAAAGCTTGCAAAACCAGTTGTTGGTATTGCAAGCTTTATGCTTTTTTTATTGTTTATCTGGTAAATTTTTTAAATTAATTTTGACTTTTGATTTGGTCAGACCAGATTTTTGTTGTACCGGTGCTGGCGTAACCTGGACTTTTGAAGGAGAGGTCGGTCGCACGGTTTTTACTTGTGGGATTGCTGGTTTGGGATTAGTTGGAATGACCGCTCGCGGTTCCTGTGGTTTTACGGGAATGGGGGCAGATGGAATTACGGCAGCCGGATTAGTTGGCTTGCCTGGTGTTGGAGCTTCCGGAACACCTGGTTTAGGAGGTTCGGGAATACCGCTTTTGGGCGCTTGGGGTTTGCCAGGAGCTTTTGGGGGAAGAGGCGTTCCTACTGCAGGAGCTTGGCTAGAGCCAGCCCTTTTGGCACTTCCATCTTTTTCGTATGGCTCTTTGATGCGAGAGGCTTGTACGGCCGGATTTGGTTGCCCAGGAGTAAGAGACGGATCAGGTTGTTGTTGAGAATTTTCCGAGCCGTTTTGAGCTATAGCGGAAGCTTCAGGCTCTGTATTGGGAAGAGGAGTAGCCTCGACATAATGTTGAGGGCTTGGAGAAGAGGTTGTGGAAAGGCTCGGCGAGGAAGAGGCCTTCGGCTGTAGACTGCTATCTGGAGAGGCAGTTGGGGCATTACAAGAAATAGTGCTTAGTCCGATTAAAAGTGAACTTAGCAATATTTGTAGTGAGGAAATCTTTTTCATAAATAAAACAGGCTTGCTCCTTTTAACCGTTATAGTGCTGCGGTCCGTCGATCTTTTACAGGTCGGCGGCCCTAACTGTATTTTGCGCCTTACGCTATTTTAAGAAAAGTTTAGCGAAAGCTTTGGGACTTAAAGGTTCGCCTGTAGCTTCTTGGCACATCTGCCTCCAGTCTGTGCGGCTGCCGCGGGCAAAAATCTGCTCGCGTAAATACTGTCCGGCTTTAGGATCGCCATACAGAGAAGTTTGCAAAGGATCGTCTACATGCATGACATGCTTAGTCATATAGGTATAGACCTGAGAAGCAAACAAATCGCCCATCATATAGTTGTGATAATAAACAGGGGCACCTACGATATGCATTTTGGCGCCGTAGTCTTGGCCGCTCATGTCAGTAGGAGGAGCTTGGAACTGATATTTCGCTTTAAGATCCCACCATAATTTGTTTAAGTCTTGATCTGGATTGGCATACATTTCCTTTTCAAAGTGGAGCATAGTTTGAGTCCAGCGGCTAAAGATAAGACGCTCGGAACGAAGTAAACGCCAGGAAGCTCGGGAATATTTATCCAGCTCTGCACCTTTGAGACCCACTACTTTGGCCAAGAAATCGGGAGTGCGGGTCATTTCTCCCATAAACATGGCAAAGCCTTCGGTGGTTAAAATATGGGCCGGAGTGCGCAGCAAATAGGGCAAAGATGGATCGATATATTGGTCGTAAAGTCCGTGGCCGAGTTCGTGGTTTACTGTATCCATCCAGGCTCCATTGGGCTTGACATTGCATAAGACACGAATGTCTTGATCTCTATCGATGCAAGTTTCGAAAGCGTGCGGACTTTTACCGCTGCGCTCATAAAGATCGCTGCGGGCGATAATCTTCTCCGGATTCATGCCTAAGCTGTTGTAATATTTTGTGGAAAGTATAACTGGATCCGAGTCTTTATAAATGTCGTCTAAATTGACCCCGTCTTCTTTTAATTCCGGAGCTTCTTGGAAGAATAAATCTCCCAAATGCCAAGGGCGTACAGCTTCATTTTCTTTGAGACCGAAACGTTGACGCTGGTAAGCATCTATTTCTTGCTTTAATTCGCCAAAAGGAGCGGCGGTTAATTTATCCAACTCGTCAAAAGTAGCAAAAAGTTCTTGCTCGTCAAACCCTTGCAAGTCTAATTGCATAGCGAAGAAATCGCGATAACCAAGTTGACGGGCCATTTTATTGCGCAACTTGACCAAATCTTTTAGAGGAATAGCTACCTTGCGTCCTACTTCCATATAGCCAAGCCAGGCTTGACGCACTTTGTCGCTGTCGTTGCTTTCGGCTATAACCTTACGTACATCATTTTCGGTCAACTTTTGACCGTCGACGGAGCTGCGGTGAGTATTAAAAATTTTATCTACTTCGGCTTCACGGGAGATAATTTTGGCAGTGATAGCTGCGTCAGCTTGATAAGGCAAATAAGCATAATACATTAGATCGAGCTGGCGAGCTTGCAAAGGATCGGTAATCTTGTGGGATTCACGCAAAGCTTTCAACTTGCGAAAAACTTTTTTGTCTTGGTGAAGCTTGGCCGCAGCATTGTCAGCTTTTTCGCGTCTTTGATAGGACTGGTCTGAACCTGTGGTTGCCGATTCCCACCAAGCTTCGTTGGCTTCTTTTTCTAGAGGCTGAATTTGAGCCACATACTTGTCACGCAGAGCTGCAAACTGCTGTTGAGGAGTTTGAGGAACGGCTTGAACCAGAGAGGTGCCTAAAAAGGCCGCTCCCAAAACTGCGGCGGCAGCAATGAAACGAAATTTGTTAAACATGAATTTCCCTCGAATTTTAGTTATTTTAGAGTTGTGATTATTTCAATGCGAAGCTTTATTAAACGGCTGTTTATTGCCTTCTTTTTTGCTTTTGCTGAGGTAAAAAAATATTTTTTGGGCAGCTTCACGGTATAGACTGAATAGCAATTTGATATTATAAATATAATAGTGTAAGTACAATGCCTGAGTAGTAACAGCTTAGCCTGTGGCGGATAGAAGAGCCGCTGTCGATGAATCGCCGGAACTTGGCAATAATGTTAAAATAAAGTCATTTTTAGTGCTATTTATAACAAGTGTAGTTCACAATCACCGCCCAATCAGTTAAGCTACTAAGTAGATTTTTAGGCCAACAGACTGCCTATGACAATTAAGCACAATAAATTTACTGCATACAAAATGTACTTTTATGGGCAGCTTTTTTGTTCATGGGAGCAGTTCTCAAATTTTAGCAGACGGGCTGCTGATTTTTTTTTGTACAGCGCGGAGGTAAGTGTATGACAGTAAACGGGTGGTCTTTTGAAAGGGAATCGGCCAGTTATGAGCCGCTTCCCAGCAAATATATGCAAATAAAGCGTCAGCCTGAATTTGACGAAAGAGTAAAAAAGCTTTCTGAATATTTGCCAGAAGCTCAGCGCCGCTTTTTTATCGAGAAAGTCTATCCTTTTACTTACTATTTTCATGATGGTCAATTCCGCAAAAGTGGTGAGCCTTACATTATTCATCCTATTGCTGTAGCCGAAATTTTGGCCAAGTATCATGTAGATTGCGATACTCTCTGTGCTGGCTTAATGCACGATACCTATGAAGACAATGCCGAAAGAGTTTCTTTAGATGAAATTGCTCGTTATTTTGGGCCAGAAATCCGTTTGTTAGTAGACGGAATGACTAAAATAGGCATAGTAACTTCACAAAACCGAAGGCAAACGGCTGCTTTAAGAAAAGAAATATCCGAGAGCGGTTATAGCACAATTACTAATCAAAAAGTTTACCGCTCATTGGTAGGACAGGAAAATAACTCTGGTTGGGAATTTAGCCCTGGTATAGATGAACAAGTTAAGGCCAAGCGTATAAAAATTGCCAATAAAAATGCCTCTTTGGCTAAATTACTTTTGGGAATAGCTGAAGATCCACGAATTATTTTAATTAAACTGGCAGACAGATTGCACAATCTCAGAACGTTAGGTAGTTTAAGGCCAGATAAGCAAAAGCGAATTGCTAGAGAAACTTTGGAGTTCTTTTGTCCTATTGCCGATCG
The DNA here is from genome assembly GCA_004554425.1 of Candidatus Saccharimonadota bacterium. Taxonomy (GTDB): domain Bacteria; phylum Vulcanimicrobiota; class Xenobia; order Xenobiales; family Xenobiaceae; genus Bruticola. The sequence goes on from SFMI01000019.1 coordinate 20,427, forward strand.
CTTTGGGGTTTGGCAAATAAAAAAAGAGCTGGAAGAGCTTTGCTTTCGCTATTTATACGACAATATATACGATATTTTCCGCAAAAAAGTTGAAGATGTGCGTCAAGAACGGCGACCTATTCTTGAAGCTACTGTTAAGCAAATAAGGGAAGTTTTTAGCAGAGAAACTGCACAAGCTGACATTCAGATTGACGATAGCGGTTTTTATACAGTTTTCAAAAGAATGGAAAGCAGCGGCGTAACTTCTTTGGAAGAAGTGAATGGCTTAAGTTCAGTTATGATTACGGTGCCGGACAAAGACGCTTGCTATAATGCCGAAAGTATTATTAAAAGAAACTTTCATTTGTGTGGAACTCGCCTTTATTTTGACTATATTTCCACTCCTAAAGCCAATAAATATCAGGCCATTCACTTGGCTATACGCGGTTGTGGAAGGCGAGTAATCAAAATCCGCATCAATTCGACGGAACATAGGATCACTAATAATATTGGCGTTTTTGCCGAATTTAAAGATTTTGATTACTGTTTGGAAGGGCGCAATGTCGGTCTAGCTCTGCGCAGCAAATGGGCCTCTTGGGTTAGCTCCATTAGAGCTTTACATGATGTAGCGGCCGAAAATACCGATTTCTTAGACTGGGCTTTAAGTGGCAGTTTGGCCCATTCTATTACTTGTTTTACTCCCCGCGGCGACTCTGTAGATTTACCTGTGGGTTCCACACCTTTAGATTTTGCCTTTGCCATTCGTGATGAATTGGGCTTAACTTGTGAAGGAGCTTTGGTAAACGATCGCTCTGTTTCGTGTTTGGAATATAAGCTCAAAGACAACGATTTTGTCACTATTATCAGTTCCAACGATGTTATTCCTCAGCGCAGCTGGTTCGATTATTGTTGTACGCCCAAAGCCAGATCTGCTTTAAGCACTTGGTATCAGGAAAATTACAAACTTGATTCTAACAGAGCATATGGTGAGAAGTTACTTGCGGCGGCCCTTTTACGAGCTAACTTGCCTGGTATGCAAAAAAATAAAGAGTTTATGCGTATTCTGACTCGCAAGTGCAGTTGCCAATCTGTGGCAGATTTGCTCGATATGATTGGTACGCGCAGAATTAGCTTAAAATTTGTAAATGCTCAATTTGAAGAGTGTAAGTTGGGATGTGAAACTGAAGATAAGGCTAATTCGGTTGTAAATTCATATGAAGTATCAGCTTGGGTTCATATACCGGGGATAAGCGACGGCAAGGTCTACATTTGTCAAGAATGTTGTCCGATAGTTGGGGATGAAATTGTGGCTATTGGTAGCAATTCTGAACATCTTACTCTCCATCGTAAAGAATGTACGAAAGCTGAAAGTTCTAAACAAGAACTTGCCAATCAGTCTCTTGTTGAGGAAAAAGCTTTCTGGTTGGAAAAGGCCCAGCCAGTTGGCGCTAGTACCGATTTTAGAGCTAAAATCGAGCTTAAAGCTATCTATAATTACGCCTTAGCTATCGAAACAATTGTGCGTTGCCATGACAGGGAGCACAAAATTTATGACTTGCAATTGCAAAATAATTTTATCGGTAACGCTGCACACATTATTGTAACTGTTGGCGTTTCCAATATTGCCGAACTTGGCAGTTTAATGGAAAATTTGCGGAAAATTGACGACGTTGCCGAAGTGCGCCGACTCTAGGCACTAACTGACAAACAAAAAGTGGCTGTCTGGAGAGGAAAATGGGCCGCTGCTGTTTGGTGGTTGTAAAAATAAAGAAAAAGGGAGCTGATTATGACTTATATTCCTGAAGGCTGTGATTCGCAGTTCAAAATTGAAGAGAATATTCCTACATATCCCGAACTTGAAGAAATTGTCAAACAGAGCACGGCTCACCTTCCGCCGGAGCAACAAGAATTTATTTTGCAAAAAGTTTACCCTTATGCCTGTTATTGGCATCAATTCCAGAAGCCGCGTATAAACGGTAAACCTTACATTTCTCATCCTGTAGCTGTAGCCCAAATTTTGGCTCCATTTAAGCTCGATGTTTCCAGTGTGGCTGCCGCTTATCTTCATGATGTGCATGAGGATAATGAAGATAAAGTCAGTTTGGACGATATTAAAAATTATTTTGGAACTGATATACGTAATATTGTTGACGGCTTAACAAAAATAGGCAAGGCTAGTGCCAGACAACGTCGCGACGCTGTCAAAGCTGCCGTATCTGAAGCTTCAGTCAGTTTGGCCGCGTCTTTGCAAGCGTCTTTAGGTATCAATTTATTTTTAGGACGTAGTTTGGCCGCTCCTCTTACGCCTGCCCAACTTAGGGAAAGAGCTCGCCAGGCCAAAATTGACGATAAAGCAGCCAGTTTAACCAAATTGGTTACGGAAATGTCTAAAGACATTCGTGTTATTATCATAAAACTGGCTGACAGATTACATAATATGCGCACTTTGGATGGGTTGCGTCAAGATAAACAAATACGCATAGCGCAAGAAACACTCAACTTTTTCGCTCCTTTGGCTACACGTTTGGGTATGTGGCCTTTCAAAACTGAATTGGAAGACTTGTGCTTCTTCTACCTTGAACCTAAGCAATACGCTTGCTTAAAAGAATCTTTAGCTCAAGAGCGCAAAAGGCGCTATCAAGGTGTATCTGCCGCTCTAAAAGCTATCAAAGATGCTTTAGCTGAGGAGTCTATTAAGGCTAAAGTGGAGCTGCGCACTAAAGCGCTCTATTCTGTTTTTGCCAAAATGCGTCGCCAGCATAAAACTTTAGGCCAGATTTTTGACCTCGATCCTATTTCTATAGTGGTCGACGACAAAAATACTTGCTACCAAGTGTTGCGAGTAATTCACCAGCGCTTCGGTTTTATGCAAGGCAAGTTCCGCGATTATATTGCTAATCCCAAAGGTAACAACTACCAGGCTTTACACACCACAATTCCTGGCATTTGTTCTCAGCCTGTAGAAGTGCAAATTTGCACTGAAGATGAAGAAGCGGAGAATAATTTAGGTGTGCTCAATGTCTTCGTGTCTGGACGTTACAATGCTGATATAAAGAGTGGAGAAGTTAATAAACTTTTCCGTCCTTTGGCTCCTTGGTTGGCTTCGCTCAGTCACATAAAAGAAGGATGCAAAGAAGATCAAGACTTTTTGGATGTACTTTGCCAGGACGAACTTAGTGTCGGAGTAGTTTGTCTTACTCCGGAAGGACGCAGCATCGAATTACCGCAAGGCTCCACACCTTTAGACTTTGCTTTTAAGATTCACACCCATCTAGGCTTGCGCTGTACTGGTGCTGTAGTAAATGATGTGGAAGTTTCACTAACTGGCTACGAGCTGCGTGACAATGATGTCGTCTTAATTTTGGCCGCCGATCAAGAGAACCCCTCGCGCTCTTGGTACTCACATTGTCGTACTAGACAGGCTCGTTCTAGCATTAGTAAGTGGTTTTTCAGTCATCAGACGCCGGAGCCAAATCGCAGTATCGGCTATAAAATGATTTGTGCGGAATTAATTCGTCAGGGAGCGGCCGGCGCCCAAACTAATGCTGAAATTATGCGAGCCATTGTAAAATCTCTTAACTTCCAATCTTTGGATGATTTATATATCGCGGTAGGAAGTTATCGCACTCCTTTGGCTGGCTTCGTAAAATGTTTGAAAAATTATCGTGAAAATAATCCGCAAAAATTTGAAAATTTGGATGCTGATCCTCAGCGTTTGCGTGATGTTTCGCTTTCTATCCGAATTCCGCAAGTACCTAAGGCACGTTGTTTTATTTGCCGTCTTTGTACGCCGGTTTTCGGTGATGCCATAAAAGCTGCGCGTTATCCTAAAAGCAAAGGCTACTTTATACATCGCGAGGGATGCTCTGCTTTAGCCAATAGTACGGAAGTGCGCGAAGCTGAATGGATTAGTGACATCGATCCCAAGCTGTTTATGCTTAGGGCTACTATTTTAATTTCCGCTTTGGTTTGCCATGGCTTATCCAATTC
>SFMI01000148.1 GCA_004554425.1 Candidatus Saccharimonadota bacterium
TTTCACCATTTTGGTCTATTTCATAAAAATTCATCTCCGTCTTGAGATTTTTATTTTTGGTGCAAGACCAGGAGCTACAATAGGTATGGCCTTCCATAGCAAAAAGGATTTCGACTCGGCCACTTTTTTTATTGGAATTTACTAAGTTGCCAATGGGCTGACCAGAATCACAACGCGGAGTTTGACCATATAAAGCTAAGCAGACAGAATCCAGAATTGTGCTTTTTCCCGAACCGACATTGCCTATAATAGCGAAAAATTTTTGACCAGCAAAATCGGAGTGTTCAAAATCTATTTCCCACTTGCCAACTAAACAATTTATATTTTCAATAGTTAATTTTTTGATATTCATAAATTTAAATCCAATCCTCAATAATTATATTTTCACTCTTCAACGCTATAACGGTTATTTTTTATCTCTTCAAAGAGCTCAAGGCACGTTTGCTCCATCCAGTTTTTTAGCTCGTCACTTTCATTAGCAGCTTCTTTATCGATAAATTGCTGAAAAATTTCTGCCGCACCTATTTCTTCCACTTGGCGTTCACTTTGCAAAGAGTAAGATTGGAGTGCAAGTTTACTCCACTCTTCATCTTTAAAAGTTAAAATTTTAACTTTGGTACCGCGAACTAATTCTTGCAATTCTGAAGATAAATTTGAGCCAACTTGATACTTACCGCTGTAGTCTATAAATACCCAAATTTGGCGTTTTTCTTCAATTAAATTATGTAAAGACTGCTTCAGATCTTCCGAGTCGCTACTTTGCAAAATGCGAATATCGCGAAAAGCTGGAATTTCCACCAAATCAATATGTTTAGCCTGGCGTCCTTCAAAATCGATTACAACTACAGACTTTAAATTATGCTCAGAAGAACCGCCTTTTATTTCCGATTTGCTAAGATGTAAAGGAGAACCGCTATAACGCCAATTTTCTTTATGCAAAACAGATTGAGGCATATGTAAATGGCCTAAAGCGACATAATCAGCGCTATCCTCTATATCTAAATTAGTAATACCTTCCAAATTGCCAATAATAGATTCATGCTCTTTGTCACAAAAACAGCTGCCGCAAACATACATATGCCCCATGTAAATGACTGGTATTTCTTTGGTAAATTCGGCTCGCTTAGCTTCGGCAATTTGCTTAACCTCGGCATAATGACGACTGTAAGAGCGCAAAAATTCCTCGTTTTCTTCTTCTACACTCAATTTTTTGTTATTGATATTAAAATCGCCACGACGCAAATAAGGAACAGCACAGACAATAAGCTGCGGCTGCCCTACCTCGTCTTTTAGAAGCAACACCTCATCTTCCATATTGACTGGCTTGCCGGAAACAATATAGACGTTGAGATCGCACAAAATATTTTTAGCAGCATTTAAGTAAGAAATTGAATCGTGATTTCCAGAAGTAATAACTACGTGACGACAAGTTGTTTGCTTATTTAAATCGCCAAGGAAATTGTAATAAAGAGTTTGGGCAGCTACGGAAGGGTGGTAAGTATCGAAAATATCACCGGCAATTAAAAGCACCTCTATACCTTCGGTCTTAATTTTCTCGAGTAACCAGGCCAAAAATTGTTCAAATTCTGTGTTGCGATTTTGTTCATTAAATTCAATGCCCAAATGCCAATCAGATGTATGTAAAACTTTCACGATTTTTTCTCCTCATAATCTTATCATTAAATAGTGAATCTAAGTTTGAGAGTGATTTTGCTTTGTGAACCGCTCATTTTTGGCACGGTTGCTTTTTATGCCAAGAACATGCAAAGCTTGCTGCAGATTTTCAACAGGAACAATTTGTAGCTTAGTGTTATTCTGTAGTTTATTTTTATTTATTTCTGCATTAGTTTTATTAGTTTTATCTACATTAAAAATAGAAATATCCTTTTGCAAATCAGTACTTTCTTGAGCTGTTTCCTGAGCTGAAGCAGTGGGAATTGGTAATTGAGAAGCTGGTTTAAATAATGGATTCTTACCCAACTGAGTAAAATCGAAGGCTTCATCATTTATAGGCGGGCCCAAAGTGAGAGGGCCAATGGGATCTTCTTCGATAGGCTCGACCATTTTTTCAGGGCTTGGCTTAGAAGAGAGCGATTTGGGCAAACAACCTTTAGTATGAATTTGGAAATTATTTGATTTAAGATTGAGAGAACGAGCTGGCACCAGACAGCAGCGAAAGCCCATTTTGTGCAATTCATTAAGGCGAATTTCCAGGCCGCTAACGGCGCGAACTTCGCCTCCAAGCCCTACTTCACCTAAGGCGGCCCAATCGGGAGGAATAACCAAATTGGCTCGACTAGAAGCAATAGCTAAGAGTAAAGGTAAATCTAAGGCAGGTTCATTTAAGCGCAAGCCGCCAGCTACGTTTATATAGACATCACATTTACCTATACCAAGCTGTGGGTGACGCTTTTGCAACACAGCCAGCAGAAGGCCCAAGCGATTTAAATCTACCCCTACAGAACGACGTGTGGGTGGAGCTCCCAATTGAGCAGAGTAGCTGTCTGTAGCTAAGGCTTGCACCTCCACTAAAACAGGACGTGTACCTTCCAAGGAAGGGAAAATCAGCGATCCGGTAATATCTTGGGCCCGCTGAGCCAAGAAAAACGAGGAAGCGTCAGGAATAGATTGCAATCCCTCTGCCTCCATAGCGAAAAAGCCTGTCTCTTGCGTATTGCCAAAACGATTTTTTATGCCGCGCAGCGCTCTAATGTTGTGCAAGCCGTAGCTCTCGAAACTTAGAACTGTATCAACTAGGTGTTCCAACACACGCGGGCCGGCCAGTTCTCCTCCTTTAGTGACATGGCCAACTAAAATAATGGCCGAGCCACTACTTTTAGCTAAGCGCATAAGAGAAGCGGCACACTCGCGCACTTGGGTAACGCTGCCTGGGGCTGAGTCTAGATCGCTACGAAACATAGTCTGAATAGAATCGATAATAGCCAGGCGCGGAGTAAGCTTCTCTAAAAGATTTTCGACAGCTTCGAGAGCTGTTTCCGCATAAATAGTAATATTGTCGCTGCGCACTCCTAAGCGCTCGGCCCGCAGCTTAATTTGCCGAGGAGATTCTTCACCGCTGACATAAAGCACCGGCGCTTGCGCTGTACCAATAGCGCTGGCCGCTTGCAAAAGCAAAGTTGATTTGCCTATTCCAGGAGGGCCTCCCAAAAGTACTACCGAGCCACGTACTAAACCGCCACCCAGTACTTGGTCGAATTCGGCTATACCTGTAGAAAAGCGCGGATCTTCTTCAGCAGAAACTTGACTGAGCAAAACAGGCTTACTTTGCCCCTCCAGATTGAGCGTCATACCCATAGATTTACGTTTTTCGGGCACAATTTTTTCTTCAACTAGCGAATTCCAAGCACCACACTCATTACATTGTCCTTGCCAACGCAAAAATTTAGCGCCACATTCTTGGCAAATAAAAGCGGTATGAGCTTTAGCCATAGGTATATATTATATCCTTTGCTTTGCAATTTATCTTATTGATTCGATAAGGTCTATTCTGCCGCCGATAATTAACTACCTACAAAGAAAAAGCTGAAAGACAAAAAATATTAAGCGCCATTTTTATACTTGGTCTACTTTTGTCAAGAAAACAATTATTAGCAATAGCGTTTTTTTATGTTTTTTTGAATGAAACACATTTTTACAGAAAAGGGAAATAAATAGGCGTCAGTAAAATCCGATGCAAATAGTATTTGAGCACTACTAAAGTTAGGCGGCAGAAAATGTTTTGGTGTAATAATTGCAAAGGCTTCATCTTAAGCAGCATAGCCTTAGGGCTCGGCTTATGGTTTAATTTGGGGCTAGCAGTCCAAGCTTCTCCATATCACAATCCCTTGCAAGCAGCTCCTGATGAACAGACCAAACCTTACCAACAATTTTACATAGACATAAATAATGATGAAAAGCCAGAAAGTGTAGCTTTAATAGCTTATAACCATTCTGAGAACGGCTACTTAGCTCAGCTAGTTTTCTTTGATGAAAATGGTCAATTTATCTGGGAAGGCCCTAGAGCTCGCTACGCTTCCGGGCAAGCTTTTCGTAAAATCGAGCCACAGATTATTATGGAAAACTCTTTGATATTCGGCAAAGTCGGCGATCTTAATTATGAAATAAAATCTGTAATTGATCCTGATAAAGACGGAAAAATTATCGTAGTTTTGGGAGAAACTCCTATAGGAGTGCAAATTGCCACTTTTAGAGTGCTGCGCTGGACGGGTAAAGAATTTATTTGCCTCAAAAAAGATTGTCGCTTAGTAGAAGATCCCCTT
>SFMI01000020.1 GCA_004554425.1 Candidatus Saccharimonadota bacterium
GAGTTCTACCATCGTCAAGGAACTGGCCAGCTTCGGTGAGAACATCGTCGTTATATGGATCATCGACTGTGTCAAAGAAGTTCTCTAAATTCCAAGTAGCCAAAGTGATGACTTGTTTATTAAATTGCTCGCCCTTATCTTCTTGAGAAACTGATTCCGAATTTTTGACGGCTTTTTGGGCTTTGTTATTTTTGGCCAATTGCGTGGAATTGCCAGAAGCAGATTGCTCTGACTGGGGAACTTTCTGCCCAACTTGTCCAGACTCAACTGAAGAAGTATTGTCACTGCAAGCTGCACCATTAGCTAAGCATAAACCGGCTCCAATAAGAAAAGCCAATGAATAAACGAACCTTTTTGCACTTTGCTTGGAAAGAGACATAAGTCCAACTCCTCTTTTACCTAAAAAAGTAGACGGCCGACTGCCAAACAACCGCGCAGCCTTTTCCACGAATATGCGTCAATTATAAATTAAATATAGCTAAAAAGCGCTATTCTGGCAAAACTTCACTGCCGAAAAGTTGGTAAGCTCTAGCATATCGACGGCTGTAAACCAAATCGATCAACTCTATCAAACCAAGCTTACTGCGCAAGATATGCTTTTCTTTTGACATTTCTCTATCTTTAAAAATGCCCAACTTCTGGCAAGTCTCGAAAATTTCGTCAGCTTCTTCTTGGCTTTCGCAAGGATAAGTATGCTCGCTAGAACTAGCGCCCCAGTTTTCTTTTTTCAAAACGTCCAACAGAGCTTGCTCGTTGAAAGGAGCCATATAAGCCGAAGCCACTTCTTTGTAGACTTTTTCCCACTGTCCGATAATAACGGCAATATCTTCACTGATGTCACGGTTGTGATCGGATTGATAGCAAGAATGGTAGCAAGAGTCAAAAATAACGCCTTCTTCAGTGATTTGTCCTAGAATGAACAACTCACAAATACGCGGCGAAGAAATGAGCCACTGCCACTGTTGTTCACGACTAAAACTATCTTTCAGTTCGTTGTCTTTGTGGGAAATAAGCATTTGAATTTGGAACTTGGAACCTACCAAATCTTTGGCTTTAGAATCCAAAGCACCAACCATTTCTTCAAGAGACGGAATGACATCTATTTTGTAAAAAGGAGCCTTGCAAATCATACTACCAGCAGCTTCGTTGGCAACAACAGTTTTGCCCTTAAAAGCTTCAAGCAAAATAGGAAGTTTAGATTTAGCATCTGGCTGTACGGCCAGCTCGTAGCTCCAAAAGGAAGCGTCGGCTTTCACCCAGTCGATATCGTGTTCTAGGCGATAAGCAACAGCATAATATCTTAAAAATTTAGCTAAAATTTCGCGGGTAATCATGGCAGTAAGTTTGCACTTAAATACAGTTGATTCCTGCTCTTCCATCGAGCCGCTTTTCGCCGCAACACAAAAAGAGAATAAGCCATATATATCAAAAAATTTGACAGTCAAGCCAAACTTCAGTAAATTACTGAGAAGTGCCCCCAATTGCCGACTACTTAATCTGAGAAGGCAAGGCCCCGAGAGTATAGAGGACGGCTTTGCTGTTCTCGTTCTCTTTTTTTAAGGTAAAAACTGGCCATTTTTCAACAATGGCTAAAAGGATACAAACTATATCAATATGGCAAATTCCTGCATAAAAGCTATGGGCAGCTGGATTCCCGGCCCCAATGCCGCCTCTCAAGATCCCGTCGCTGTCTTGCGCAATTTAAAAAATCCCGTTTTCGCCATATCTTCACCTTCAGTATGGCAGGGAAAGAATCTTCCTTTTACTCTTTGCGGAAATGGCTCTTGCCAATTTGCGCCAGCCTCACCGGCAGGAAGCCTGCCCCTTTTAGCCTTAGCTCCACCGTTATCCCCCACTACCTTGGGGCAAGAGTCTTTTCGCCACACTTATGGTTTGCGTTATGCTTGCCTTAGCGGCTCTATGGCCAACGCTATTGCCTCCGAAGATTTAGTAATAGCTATGGCTAAATCTGGAATGATGGGATTTTTTGGCTCGGCCGGTCTAAGTTTGGACGAAGTAACCAAGCATATACACTCTCTGAAAAACAAACTTGGCAACCTTCCATACGGTCTCAACTTAATTCACAGTCCTTCAGATCCGCAACTGGAAAAGAAAATTGCCGAGCTTTTTATCGCTGAAAATGTCCATTGCATAGAAGCCTCAGCTTTTTTAGGCCTTACTCCAGCGCTCCTCCACTACAGATATAGCGGCCTTAAACGACGAGCCGACGGCAGCATATATGCTCCGCACCACGTCTTTGCCAAAATTTCCAGGTTGGAAGTCGCCTCCAAGTTGCTCTCTCCGCCGCCGCCTGAAATGATATCCTCTTTAGTGGCTCAAGGAGCACTAACTGCCGAAGAAGCAGAATTATCTCGCTTTATACCTCCAGCTTCTGCCCTAACAGCTGAAGCTGATAGCGGTGGTCACACCGATAACCGTCCAGCCTTCGGCTTGTTACCTGCGGTCATAAACTTACGCGATCGTATGCAAGAGCAATTTGGTTGGAGTGTTCCTGTCGGCGCAGCTGGAGGTATAGCCACACCTCAAGCCGCCGCAGCCGCTTTTGCCATGGGAGCAGCTTATGTAATGACCGGTTCCATAAACCAAGCTTGTGTGGAATCTGGCTCCAGCGATGCTGTCAGAGAAATGCTAGCTAAGGCTTCCCCTGCCGACGTCGCCATGGCACCAGCCGCCGACATGTTTGAAATGGGCGTCAATGTTCAAGTATTAAAATGGGGAACCATGTTCCCGGTGCGGGCTAAACGCCTTTATGAAATTTACCGCGCTTACGCTTCCTTCGATGAAGTGCCTGCTACCATAAAAGATCAAATCGAAAAAACTATGCTGCGGTCCAGCTTTGCCGAAGCTTGGCAAAGCACCAAAGCATTTTTTGCCAAACGCGATCCCCGTCAAATTGCTAAGGCCGAAAGTGATCCTAAGCATATGATGGCTCTGGTATTTCGCTCTTACCTTGGCCAAGCTTCGCGTTGGGCCAACGCTGGCTTGCCAGATAGGCGGGCTGACTACCAGATTTGGTGCGGTCCTTCTATGGGCAGCTTTAACCAGTGGTGCAAAGGAACATTTCTAGAGAACGTAAAAGAGCGCCACGCAGATTTGGCAGCCCTGAATATTATGGTCGGAGCCTGTATTCTCACTCGAGCTGCCCTAATCACCAATCAAGGGGTTGAAATTCCGGCTCAATGGAGCTGCTTTGAGCCTCTTCCTTTCCAAGAATTAGCTTCGCTGTTATAGGAGTCTTTGTAGTGTCTTCTACTTGTAATAATAACCAAAATATTCCCATTGCCATTATCGGCATGGGATGCCTATTTCCTAAAGCCGACAGTCGTCAGAGTTTCTGGCGCATTCTCCGCTCCGGCACCGATTGCATCGGCCCGATTCCGGAAACCCATTGGTCGGTAAATGATTTATACGACGGAGATCACAGCAGCCCCGATCGTTGCTATGCCAAAGTTGGCGGATTCTTGGAGCCATACCCCTTCGATCCTACCGAATTTAATATTCCGCCGAACATTTTAGAGGCTACAGATACTTCCCAATTGCTCGGTTTAGTTGGCGCTAAAGCCGCTTTAGAAGACGCTGGTTACGGTGTCGGCGGTAAAGAAGTGTCCAAAGATTCTACTAGTGTTATTTTGGGCGTTACCGGCGCTTTAGAAATGGTTATTCCGTTAGGTGCCCGCTTAGGCCATCCTAGGTGGCGCAAAGCTTTGGCCGAAGCCGGTATCGATAAAGCTACTGCCGAAAAAGTTGTAGCCGGTATTGCCGATTCCTACGTATCTTGGCAAGAAAACTCGTTTCCCGGTCTCTTGGGCAATGTAGTAGCCGGACGTATTGCCAATCGTTTAGATTTACACGGAACCAACTGTGCTGTAGATGCAGCTTGCGCCAGTTCTTTGGCGGCTGTCCATTTAGCCATATCAGAGCTCAGAGCTGGCGCTGCCGATATGGTTTTAACTGGTGGTACCGATACTTTTAATGATATTTTCATGTTTACTTGCTTTAGCAAGACTCCAGCTCTTTCCGATTCCGGGCACATAGCTCCCTTCTCGGAAGATTCTGACGGTACGCTTTTGGGCGAAGGCGTCGGAGTATTAGTTCTCAAGCGCTTAGCTGATGCCGAAAGGGACGGTGACAGAATTTATGCCGTCATTAAAGGCTTAGGTTCTTCTTCAGATGGTAATTCCGGCGCTATTTACGCTCCCAGCGCCGCCGGCCAGAGCATAGCTTTAGAACGCGCTTATGCTGAAGCCGAAGTAAGTCCAGAAACAGTTGGAGTAATCGAAGCTCACGGCACTGGCACTAAAGTTGGCGATGTTGTGGAATTTGAAGCTTTGAAAAAAGTTTTCAAAGATGTAAATAAAGAGCAATCTTGCGCTTTAGGCACCGTCAAATCGCAAATAGGTCACACCAAAGCTTCAGCCGGAGCAGCCAGCCTTTGCAAAGCCAGTCTTTCTCTTTTCCACAAAGTTATCTTACCCACACTGAATATCAGTCGTCCCAATCCCAAGTTGGGCATTGAAGAAACTCCTTTCTACTTGAGCACACAAACTAAGCCTTGGGTAGTTAAAGAGGGCGAAAAACGTCGCAGTGGCGTCTCTTCTTTCGGCTTCGGTGGCAGCAACTTCCATGTAGTGCTGGAAGAGTACTCTCCTAAACGCACTACTCCGGCCTGGGACGGTTCCGTACAAATTTGGGCTTTTAGCTCCAAAGAACGTGAGTATTTAATTGCCGACATCCGCAGTGCCGCTGCTTGTGCTGCTTACGAAAGTGCCTACCAAGCTTCATTGTCGCGTCGCAACTTCGACGCTAAAGCTCCTCACCGCGCTCTCTTGGTATGCGGCCATGTCGATTATGCCCAAAAGCTTACCGAATTAGCTGATGCTCTGGAAGCCAACAAAGAGACAACTGGCGATCTTCCCGGCGGATGCTTCTACGGCGATGCTCAAAGTGAATTAGGTAAAGTGGCCTTCCTTTTCCCCGGTCAAGGCAGCCAGTATGTGGGCATGAATCGCGAGTTCTTCAGTATCTTCCCTGAAGCTTTAGAAGCTTTGGAAACGGCTCACAACACCTTGGAAGAAGCGCAAGATCCAGCTCGCCTGATCTTCCCTATCAAACGTTTTGTTGAAGGTGAAGATGCCGCCAATACTAAGGCCATTACCGATACCAGAGCGGCTCAGCCTTGCTTAGGCGCCGTCGAATCTTCTGTCGCTGCTATTTTACGCAATTTCGGCGTTGAGCCTCAGGCTATGGCAGGCCACTCTTACGGCGAATTAGTTGCTTTACAACAAGCTGGCGTCTATTCTCAGGCCGATTTATTTACCCTCTCCGCTTTGCGCGGCTCGCTTATGGCTAAAGGTGACGGAGGCCGCGGCGCTATGTCAGCCGTTTCCGCTCCTCTAGCTACTATAGAAGAGATCGTCAAAGAAGTCGGTGGCGACTTGGTATTGGCCAACCGCAACCATCCTACTCAAGGTGTAATTTCCGGATCTAAAGAAGCCGTCAGCCAAGCTGAAGAATTGTGCAAATCTAAGCGCATTACCGCTCGTCGCTTGCAAGTATCGGCCGCTTTCCACAGTTCGCTTATGGCCACAGCCAAAGAGCCTTTCTGTGCAGCATTGCATAAGACCGAAATGCACATACCGCAAGTGCCCGTCTATGCCGACGTAACTGGTAAAGCTTATGAAGCCGATACTGAAGCTTTGCGCCGTATTTTAGGCGAACAACTGGTCAGCTCTGTACGCTTTATAGACATTATCGAAAATATGTACGCTGACGGCTTCCGCACTTTCGTTGAAGTTGGCCCCAAAACTGTGCTCACCGGCTTAGTGAAGAAGATCTTGGGCTCAAAAGCTCACCACATGTTATCTACCGACGGGCGCAAAGGCGGCGGCGAATTGCAATGCTTGGCTCAAAGTTTGGCTCAATTGGCCGCTTTGGGATACCCTGTCGCACTTGACAAATGGGAAGAGCCCGTCGCCGAGCCTCGCCACAAACGCATGAGCGTGCCTATTTGCGGCGCCAACTATCGCACTCCGGGCAAACATGCTCCCGCTCCCTCTTGCGATCCCATTAAGCCAGTTGAAGGTTATCAGCCCTTAAAATTTATCAGCGATAACCCTACAGTACATCCTTCGGCGCCGCCGGAATTGGGCGAGATAGCTTTTGAGCCAGCTCATGTGGCTACACTTGCACCTGCTGCCGCTAAGCCTGTAGCTAATTCGACAACAGCCCCAATTGCTGCGACTAAGCCGGTAAGCACCAGCAGTGCCAATAATACGGTTGCTCATACTCCCATTTTTGCTTCTTCCCCAGCTCAGACAGCGGCTTTAGATAATGCTGCCAAACTTCAGAAAGGTTCTGCTTCTCAAGCTGTTCCTATGACACACGAAGAACATAAAGCAGCGGCTTTGCCCACTGTAGGCGATATTTCTATGTTGAACCAGGCTTTCCAGACTATTCAAGCTGGCTTAGAAGCTATGCAAACTTTGCAACAGCAAACAGCCAGCGCCCACTTGCGCTTCCTGGACAGCCAAGTTCAAATTCAGCAAACTTTGCAAAGCATTATCGCTTCTCAGCAAAACTTGGCTCAACTCAGCTTAGGCTCTGGCGCTTTGGCCAACATGCCCAATGTTGAGCTTAGCTTGCCAGCTATACCTACCGTACAGCCAACAACAACTAAAGCCGCTTTTACTCCTGAAGTTCAAGTACAGCCTGTTGTAGAGCCGTCCGTGCCTATAGCTCAAACTATGGCCGCTTTTTCCACAGCAGAACCTTTACCTAAGCCCATTTCCGAAGAGAAAATCGCTGTTACCGAGCAAAGCGGATTAAAGCCGAACTTTACCGCAGCTCCTCAAGAAGCCGTTCAAGGTGGAGATCTTACCGCAGCCATTTTAGGCGTAGTTGCCGAAATGACTGGTTATCCGGCCGATATGCTCAATTTGGATATGAACTTAGAAACCGATTTGGGTATCGACTCTATTAAACGCGTAGAAATTTTAGCTGCTATTCAAAAGCGTTTCCCCAACGCCTCAGCTATTGCTCCCGATGAAATCGGTTCTATGCAAACTTTGCGCCAAATTGCCGACAAGTTGGCCGCTCCAACATCGACAATTAAAGAATCCACCACTGCTCCAGCAGTAAGCCTCGATTCTGCTCCTATAGCCGCAAAGTCCGTCGTTGACGTAGCCAATCCGGAGAAAGTTTTACTTGACGTCGTAGCCGAAACAACTGGCTACCCAGTAGAAACTTTAAACCTGGACATGGACTTAGAAAACGATTTAGGCGTCGACTCCATTAAACGCGTAGAAATTTTGGCCGCTATCCAGAAGCAGTTGCCCGGCTCAAACAGCGTGGCTCCTGACGAAATTGGCTCCCTGCGCACTTTACGTCAGATTCTCGACAAGCTCGCTCCCGCAGCCGTAGCAAAAGCTCAAGCTGAGCCTGCTGCCATGCAAAAGGCCGCTTCAGCTGAAGAAGCCATTATTAAAATTGTAGCCGAAATGACAGGCTACCCAGTGGAAACTTTAAATCTAGACATGGATTTAGAGAACGACTTGGGTATCGATTCTATCAAACGTGTGGAAATTTTGGCCGCCGTGCAAAAGCAATTGCCTCAAGCCGGAGCTATAAGCCCTGAGGAAATTGGTGCTTTGCATACTTTGCGCGATATTGTCAACCGTTTAGGTGCCTCAGCTCAGTCTCAAAGCCAGGTTGACGCTAAAATTGAAACTTCCACTACACCTAAAAACCAGGAACAAGCTGTTCTTCAGATCGTAGCTGATATGACTGGCTACCCTCTGGAAACGCTCAACTTGGACATGGATTTAGAGAACGATTTAGGCATAGATTCCATTAAGCGTGTGGAAATTTTGGCCGCCATTCAAAAGGTAATTCCCGCTGCTTCTTCTATTGGCCCAGACGAAATCGGCTCTTTACATACTGTACGCGATATACTTAAGCGTTTAGGCGGTGACGACGACAAGCCTACTCCTCCGACCGATGCTCCTCACAAGGACGATCAAGGCACAGAGGAAGAAAAAAAAAATGAAGCTTGTCAGAGTGTAGATTCACCTGCGGAACCTGCGCTCGCTCCAACCGACAAAGCTGAACAAAATGCAACCGAAGTTTCCGTATCCGACAATAAATCGGAAGGGACGGCAACTGCGGTTGCGCAGCCTGTCGAAAGCAACTTAGCTTCAGCGACAGAGACAGAGCATCAGACTGAAGCAAAAATTGATTTGACAGCCAGCTTGGCTCCTGACGGTCAGATGCTCAAACGCAGAAAACTCTACTATAAAGAGTCGCCCGCGCCTAATAAACCTGTAGAATTAAATACTCAAGGCCTTTACGTCATTACCGACGATGGTTATATTGCTCCAGCTCTCTGTGCAGCTATGCAACAATTCGGTTTGCAAGCTTGTTTAATCAGTAAAGATCAGCCTTTAACCGATCAACAACTTCGTTTGGCCGACAGATTTGCAGGCTTAATAGCAATCATGCCCAGCTTCCCTCTTTACGAGCATGGAGATCTCTTCTTTAAACGTGGCGTTGCTGAAGAGGCTTTAAAAGATTGCTTTAAGTTGGTGCGCCAGCAATGTCAACTTTGGAAGCAAGTGGGCCAGACGCCCGATTTCTTCTTAACTGTCACTCGTATGGATGGCCACTTTGGCACTTTTGACGAGGCTAGCAACCCCATCGAAGCTGGCTTGCACGGGTTAGCCAAAGTTGTAGCTCAAGAATACCCTCGCTTGCGCAGTCGTTCTTTCGATTTTTGCGTAGATACCGATCCCGGCCATATCGCTACCCAAATTTTAGCCGAACTTATGGTAGATGGTAGTAACGAAGTTGGTATAGATCGTCATAACGTGCGCCGTATTCCAGTCTTGCGCGAAGAAAAGCTAGACTTAACCAAAGTGAATTTGCCTGCTCCAGGCTCTACCGTTATTGTTACCGGCGGAGCCCGCGGCGTAACTGCCGATTGCGCCAAGTTGCTGGCCCAGCATTGCAAACTCAACTTTGTGTTAGTAGGTCGCTCCCCCATTCCCATTCCCGAATGGACTCAAACTAAGGCTGCCAAAACAGCCAGAGACTTAAAGACTTTGTTATACCAACAATCTAAGCAGAGTGGTAAGAGTCTCTCCCCTAAGCAACTTGAAGGCGAATGCCGACGCATTTTAGTCAATCGTGAAATTGCTCAAAATATCAGCGATATAAGAGCTTTAGGATCGCAAGTGGAATATATTTCCTTAGACGTGCGCGACGATAGTTTAATCGCTCAGGTTGTAGAAGACATTCACCAGCGTTACGGCTCAGTGGCTGGTTTAATTCACGGTGCTGGAGTTTTGGCAGATCGCTACATTTGCGATAAGACTGACGATCAATTCAATATGGTCTTCGATACAAAAGTCAACGGCTTATATAATTTCATGCAAGCATTAAATAATGAGCCTTTGCAATTTGTACTTACCTTCTCATCCGTATCTGCCAGATTCGGTCGTCCTGGCCAAGCCGATTATGCTATGGCCAATGAAGTAATGAATAAGTTTACTTACGCGGCCAGTAGTTTATATCCCCAAACTCGCTTTAATGCTATGGGCTGGGGCCCCTGGGAAGGCGGCATGGTAGACGAAAGCCTCAAGCGCAAGTTTGAACAACTTGGTGTAGAAGTAATCGAGCGCGGACGCGGAGCCAGAGCTTTAACGGCCGAAATTTTGGCTGGTCACGAGCAAGCTTGTGAGCTCATTATGGGTGCAGGCTTTGACGTGCCTCACGAAGATGATGCCCCCTCAAAAGAGGAATCAGACGACTCAATAGCTTCAGAAAATAATCAAGAGGTCAGTCCTTTAGCTCAGTCTTTAGGTTTGGATAAAGATGAAGAAGCCAAGGAGTCAGAGCGCCCTTTTGCGCTGACGGGCCCAAAGCCCGTCCAGCCTCAAAGTCGCGTATCTTCGGGAGACACAGACGAACTCTCTGCTAATTGGACTAAGCGCAGTCAGGACGACCCTTACAGCAGAACTTTAAATGCGGAGCAATATCCACTTTTAGAAGATCATGTTTTAGGCGGTCATTCTGTTATGCCTACGGCCTTAATGGTCGAACTAGCTGCCCAGGCTTGCCATAAATATTTTCCTCAGTATCGTTTCTTAGGATGTGACAATTTGCGGGTACTTAAGCCTGTTACTTTGCCGCGAGGCGAAGAGCATGGTGAACCTGCCAAAAATATTGCAGATACAGATATAGCCATCGTCATTCAAAAAGTTGAACGTATTGATTCAGAGTTATTGGTATCTTTTGCTATTGAGCATTGCAAGCCCAACGCCCGTCCTATCAAATGTGTGGAAGGAACAGCAGTTTTAACAGCTCAGTCTCAAGCTAAGCCGTTAAGGAAACATAATCGACAGCCTCTGGAAGAGAACGGTTATCCTTGCACTATGCCGGAAGCTTACGATAAGTACTTATTCCACGGCCCCAAGTTGCGAGGCATAAACAAAGTGCGTTCTTGCCACAAACATGGGCTGGCCGCCAACGTAGAAGATACGGGCCATGCTTTGGTAAACCATCCTCAAGATAAGCCTATTACCAATCCGCTTTTCCTTGATTGTGCTTTACAGAGCGGTTTGTTGTGGAGCGGAGCTGAGCGCGGACTTTGCTCTTTACCCATGTTCGGCGGCCGCTATCGCCAATACGTAGACAAATTCCCTGCTAAGGCACAAATTTTGCTCTATCCCAAAGAAGTAGGTGAAAGCCAAATGTGCGGCGATGTCTTTGTAGTAGACGAAGAGGGCAGAGTTTTGGCAGAGTGGCAAGACGTGCGTTGGGTCATGAGTCCAACATTGGCCAAGTCTTTCCGCAGCAATAAATTGTAAATTATTATTTTGAGCTTTTAGATATAGGTTGTTTAAATAAAATGGCAGCACATAATACAGATATAGCCATAGTCGGTCTGGGACTCCATTTTCCCGGTGCCGCTAATGTTCAAGAATATTGGCAGCGTCTCAAGGAAGCTAAAGATCTTTCCGAGCAACCGGGACCGGATCGTTGGCCCATAGATGCCGAAAAGCATCTTAGTAAAACTCCCCAAGACGACGCTTTGCGCTGCTTGCGTGGTTATTATTTGCATAATCTTCCTACTCCCGAGGAAGAAGGCTTGCCAAAAGGAATCGATCCTGTATTTACCTTGGGTTTGAGTACAGCCAAACAAGCACTCAAGGATTGCTCAAATATAAACAAGCAGCGTACCGGTGTGGTAATGGCGTCTATAGCTTTACCCACCGATACAACTTCTGCTCTTAGCGAAAGCATTTTGGGCGGAGACTTTGAAACGCGTTTGTACAACAAGTTGGCTGCCGCTTTTCCGGAAAAAAGCGCCGCTATAGATTCATTCGCAACCAAGAGCCAAAGCGTGCCGACCGACTTAGCAACAACTGCTGCCAACACATCTCCAGTAGGTTTACCAGCCCAGTTGATTGCTAGCAAGTTAGGCTTAGGCTTGGGAGGTTACACCTTAGATGCAGCTTGTGCCAGCTCTTTGGTGGCCGTCGCTTTGGCGTGCGATGAGTTGCAAGCTCACCGAGCCGACGCCATGTTAGCCGGAGGTCTTTCCCGTCCCGATTGTTTATATACTCAAATGGGCTTTTCAGCTTTGCGAGCTCTCTCGCCAAGCGGCGTATGCTCTCCTTTTGACGCTAAAGCCGACGGCCTAATGGTAGGCGAAGGTTGCGGTTTAGTAATACTCAAACGCTTGGAAGACGCTATAGCCCAAGGCGACAAAATATATGGCGTTATTAAAAGCGTCGGCTTGTCAAATGATATTGAAGGCAGCTTAGTAGCGCCTTCAAGCGAAGGACAGATTCGTAGCTTGCGTCAGGCTTACGCCGCTTGCGGTTTGCAACCTTGGGACATAGATTTAATTGAATGTCACGGTACCGGCACTCCGGTAGGAGATAGAGTAGAGTTTGACAGTTTGCAAACACTTTGGCAAGGTGCCCCTCAAGGAACTTTATGCCAATTGCGTTCTGTTAAGTCTATGATTGGCCATTTACTTACCGCTGCTGGTTCAGCCGGCTTAATTAGAGTATTGCTCAATATGCAAAATGGCTTGATTACTCCCCAAGTAAATTTTGCAACTCCCGGTTTACCCCTAGCAGAAAGCCATTTTCGCGTAGAAAATAAAGAAGTAGCTTGGCCTAAGCTTCCTGACCGTCCTCGTCGTGCGGCGGTGAGCGGTTTTGGATTTGGTGGTATCAATGCTCACCTTATTGTGGAAGAATACAGTTCGTCTGTCTCAGAGACTAAAGAAAAGAATTCAAACGATAACCTTGCCCAAACGAACTCCGAACAAATTGGCGAAAGTATAGCTATTGTCGGCTTAGCTTGCCATTTTGGCTCTTTGGACAATATTGATAAATTTCAAAAAGCTATCTTTAATGGACTCTCAGCTTTAACCGATTTACCTGAAAATCGTTGGCAAGGATTAGGCGAAAGCAAAACGACAGAATCAAATACCAAACAAGCCTATATTGATAAGGTGTCTGTGCCTTTGGGCAAGTTCCGCATTCCGCCTACAGATATTCCCAATATTCTTCCCCAACAATCTTTATTGTTAAATGTAGCTTCTCAGGCCATGGCTGACGCTGGACAGCCTCTTCGCGAGCGGCGTAACGAGGCTGCGGCCTTCATAGGTATAGCTTTAGACTTAAATTCCACCAACTTCAACTTGCGTTGGCAATTGGAAAAGAAAGCCCAGCAACTTGCTAAAGTTTTAAATTTAACGGCTGAGGAAGCAGAATCTTGGCTTAAAGAGCTTAAAGACGAAATTTCCAAGCCTTTAGACTCTACCCGAACTATGGGAGCTTTAGGTAGTATTGCTGCTAGCCGTGCCGCTCGCGAATTCCAATTTGGAGGCTGTTCCTTTACAGTTTCAGCCCAAGAAGTTTCTGGCTTTGCAGCTTTGAAATTAGGTGTACAAGCTTTACAGAAGGGCGAATTAAATCTGGCTCTAGTTGGAGCTATCGATTTACAAGGAGACGTTCGCCAAGCTCATTGCCACTTAGATGGACAAATTGACGGTTACGGAGAGGGCGCTTGTTGCTTAGTATTAAAGCGTTTGAGTGATGCCCAACGCGACCATGATCATATTTATTGTTTAATACAAGGTTTAGGCCAAGCAGAAAATAGCCAAGGCGATAGTCAAGAGCAACAAGCATCTCAAGCAGCCTTAGAAGAAGCTTGCCGCCAAGCCGAGACAGAGCCTAAGAAGATCGGCTACTTGGAATTTAGTAATGGCAACTTACTTACAAATCCAAGCCGATCCCAAGTTTTGGATCAATTATGCCACAGCCTTGATCAAGGGAGTCTTCCCCTTTCTGTTGGCTCAGTCAGCGATATAGTTGGTAAGTGTGGAGCCGCTTCTGCCTTAGCCTCCATAGCCAAAGCAGCTTTAAGTTTAGATAGGCATATTTTGCCTAGCACACCAGAATATACTAAGCCCGCTACTGAATTAAACGCTTCAGAGAGCCGCTTATGTGTTCATCGCCAGCCTTCTTTCTGGTTCCGCAATCGCGCTGAAGGGCCGCGTTGCGCTGCCGTAATTAGCATAGCTTATCCTGGCCATGTTTGTGCTTCAATTCTTGAAGAAGCACCAGCCGAGAATTATATAAGCAAAAATGAAGCTATCGAACCGGCCAAATCAGTTATATTTGCTTCTTTAGCGGCCCAGCCTCAAGAGTTAATAGCCAAATTGCAAAAATTGCAACAAGAAGCTGACTTAGCTAGAGAAAGCGGAGTACCGGCGGTAGAAGCTTTGCTTAAATTGGGCGCTTCTTGGTGGCAACGTCAAAATATAAAGCAAAAGCTGGCTATGGCTTTTGTTATCGATTTAACAACTGAAGAGCCCTGGAATGAGTTCCAAATTCGCCTCAAGCTGGCCCTGAAACATTTAGAAAATTATGTCGACAAAGCTCTAGCTAATCACTCGATTTTCTATACTCCAGAGCCTTTAGCCGAAAATGGCAAAGTAGCTTTCATTTATCCTGGTTCGGGAGCCAATTTCCTCGGTTTGGGACGCGAGCTGGCTTTGCAATTCCCGGCGCTTATGGATCGTTTCGATCGCGAAAATCTTTACATGGCCGACGAATTTATGGCTCGTTGGAACCAGCCTTATCGCTTAAATTGGGAAGAAGGCTGGCAACATGACTCTCTTAAAAATTTGGCTTCTGATACCCACAAGATGATGTTTAGCCAAGTTACCTTTGCTATGCTTTCTACAGATATAGTCCGTTACTTGGGTATCGAACCCCAAGCGGCTATCGGCTATAGCTTAGGAGAGTCGGCTGCTCTATTTGCCCTCAGGGCTTGGCCAGAGCGCGACTTAATGTACAAACGTATGGAAAGTTCTGAATTATTCCGCAAACAACTTTCCGGTCCGTGTTTAGCTGCCAGACGCGCTTGGAACATTCCTTCTGGTGCTCCTTTTGAATGGACCGTAGGCCTTATCAGAGTGCCCGCTTCTCAAGTGAAAGAAGCAATTAAAACTAATTCCAAAGTGCGCTTGCTCATTATCAATACCGATAATGAATGCGTTATAGGCGGTACGCGTGAAGCTGTCAGCGCCATTTGCGCCCAATTACATACTAAAGCTATTTTAGTAAGTGGCGTAGATACGGTACATTGTGACTGTTTAGATCCTGTAGCTCAAGAATATTGGGATATGCACCATCTTCCTTGCACCCCTCCGCAAGATATAGACTTCTACAGCGGCTATTACCATCGTTCTTACAGTTTGACTTCAGAAAAGATTGCCGACTCTATCGTAGCTCATGGACGCTTTGGCTTTGATTACACAAAAACTATCCGCCAAGCTTGGCAAGACGGAGTACGCATCTTCTTAGAAATGGGCCCGGGCACAGCTTGTAGCCGTATGATAAACAATATCTTGGCTGATAAACCACACTTTGCTATCAGCTTAAGCAATAGAGGCAAAGCCGAATTGGCCTCTTTAGAATGTTTACTGGCCGGAGCTATAAGTCAGGGCTTACGTCCCGACTTAGGCAAGCTTTTCCCAGCGGAGCTTACACCTCAAAGCAACGCAAAAGCCAAAACTATAGATGTTCATTTGGGCAGACCAGCTTTTGAGCCACCTATTCCCCAATTGACTCAAGTTAGTTCGTCCACTCAACCCAAGGTAGAGAACTTGACTTCTCCCAAGCAGGTTACTCTTACCACACCTTCCCAGGCAATAGTGAAAACTGCGTCGGTTTCTCAGGAGCCTATCGTTCCCACCGAGGAAAGAAAAGTTGTTAATATGAGTATTCCTCAATATGAAAATCAGCCATCAGTTTCTGTAATTACTCCTAAAACGAGCACCGACAGAAAGGTCGATTCCCAAGTTTCTTCCATTTCTTCGCCTACACCAATGCAACAACTGGAGCAAATTTTAGTTGAAGTTTCCCAATCTTCACAACTAAATCACTCCAAATGGCTGGAATTTGTTACAGACAGCTCTCAAGCTATAGCTTCTTTAATGAACCGTCAAAGCGTTTTAATTCAGCAGTTGTCAAATGTGCCCGGAGCCAATTTGCCAAGTGAGATCCGCTTGCAAAATCGTGTCCAGGCGGTTCCACAATCACAACAAAATAGCGATACCGACGCGCACACTTATACAACAAAACTTCACGGCGTCGCATTTACTACTTCAGACGGTTATGTATGCGGAGGCAAACCTTCCTTAGCTCCAGCCAATCAAAAAGTATTTTTGAATAGAGATGAATGTCTGGAGTTTGCTATAGGCAAAATAGGCAAAGTTTTAGGTGAGAAATTTGCTCCTATCGACAATTACCCTACACGCGTACGCCTACCAGCCGAGCCGCTTATGCTTGTAGATCGTATTATTTCTGTAGAAGGAGAACCGCTCTCTTTAGGTTCTGGCCGCGTAGTTACCGAACATGACATAGTGCCCGGTATGTGGTATTTAGACGGCAACAGAGCTCCGGTTTTTATTTCCGTAGAAGCTGGACAGGCTGACCTTTTCCTTTGCAGCTGGTTAGGAATAGACTTTAAGGCTCAAGGCAAACGCGTCTATCGTCTTTTAGATGCCAATGTAACTTTCCACCGTGGTTTGCCTCAGCCTGGCGAAACTATCCATTATGATATTCGCATTAAACGTTTTATCAACCAAGGCGATACTTGGCTCTTCTTCTTCGAATACGAAGGCACTATAAATAATCAGATTTTCTTAACTATGCGCGATGGTTGCGCCGGTTTCTTCACTCCGCAAGAAATACGCAACAATGGCGGTTTAGTCTTAACAGAAGAGAATTTGCGTCCTAAACAAGGTAAAAAAGATCCCAATATGAAGGACTTGGTGCCTTTAAGTGCCAGCAGTTACAACTTTGAGCAAGTTGAAGCTTTGCGCCGTGGCGATTTAGAAGCTTGTTTCGGTGAAGATTTTGCTGGATTGGCTTTGAAAAATCCAATCAGTTTGCCTTCTTCCAATTTGTTGAGCTTAATTCATCGTATCCCCGAATGCGATCCCTTCGGCGGTCGTTGGGGCTTGGGCAAAGTTGTAGCCGAAGCTGACGTTCATCCCGAAGATTGGTACTTAACTTGCCACTTTGTCGACGATATGGTTATGCCCGGCACCTTAATGTACGAGTGCTGTGCTCATGCTTTGCGTTTCTTGTTAGCTCGCTTAGGCTGGGTCGGCGAGAAAGACAAAATCGCTTATGAACCAGTCGTGGGTGTAAAAGCTGTCCTTAAATGTCGCGGCCCTGTCTTGCAAAGCACCAAAACTGTACGCTATCAAGTAGAGATCAAAGAGATAGGTTACAATCCACAGCCTTACGTTATTGCCGATGCCATTATGTACTCCGATAATAAACGTGTAGTGGGCTTTGAGAATGTCTCAATGCAACTTACTGGTACGACAGGTCAAGAATTAGAAGAGCTGTGGCATACTCGCCAGCCTAAAACCAAAGCGGCTATACCCTCTCAGCATTTAGGCGATCCCATCAAACCTGGTATCTTCAACGAAGAGCAATTTATGCAATTTGCAATAGGCAGCCCTTCTCTGGCTTTTGGCCCTGAATTTGCCAAATTTGATTCACGCTTTATTGCTCGCTTACCCGGCCCGCCTTATCAGTTTGTCAGCCGTATTGTCAGTGCCGACCATCCTTTCCTTAAGGCTGTACCTGGAGGTTGGGTTGAAGCTCAATACGATATTCCCGCCGACGCTTGGTACTTTAAAGCTGGCCATACCGGAAATATGCCTTTCTGCATTCTCAATGAAATAGCTTTGCAAGTTTGCGGCTGGGTATCAAGTTATGCCGGTTCTTCTATGCACAGTGAAGAGAATTTGCATTATCGCAACTTGGGTGGTTCTTCTCGTCTCTATGAAGAGATTACCCCCCAAACCGGTACTGTTACTATAAAGGTACGCATGACCAAATCCTCAGAAGCCGGTGGTCTGATTATTCAAGACTTTGATATGTGGCTTGGTCAACAAGGTCGTACTATTTACGAAGGCCAAACTACCTTTGGGTTCTTCAACGAAAAGGCTTTGGCCGATCAAGTAGGCGTACGCGGAGCCGACAAGCGTATTTGGCATCCTCAACAAGAAGAGCCCTGGGAAGCTTTGCCTAGGTTGGCTCCATTGGATCCCAATGACGGTAACAGCACGCAAGAGTGCTCTTTGGCTCTGCCTGGTAAGGCTCTGCTTATGCTTGATGAATATACTTGGTACCCGCAAGGTGGCCGACGTAGCTTGGGAGCTCTTATTGGCAAAAAGAAAATCGATCCCCAAGAATGGTTCTTCAAAGCTCACTTTTTCCAGGATCCGGTTATGCCTGGCTCTTTAGGCTTGGAAGCTTTTATCCAAGTCCTTAAAGTAGCGGCTTTGAAGTTATGGCCTGATTTAAAAGATAGCCATCATTTCTCAGCTATATTGCCTAACGATACTCATAAGTGGCTCTATCGAGGCCAAGTAATTCAAGCCAACAAAGAGACAACTGTCAGAGCGGAAATTAAGGAGATTGGCCAAGGGCCGAATCCTTACATAAAAGCTGATGGTTTCTTGCAAGCTGACGGAAAAGTTATCTATGAACTTAAAGATTTCGGCTTGGCTCTCTTGGCCAATTGACGCTTAATGTCAATTTTTTCTTAAAAAAACTGCCCATTCTAGCTTGATACTTAGTGTATCAACAACTTGAGTGGGCAGTTTTTTGCGTTAAGGGCTATTTTGCCCAAAATGTTCACATTAAAGCGCCCCATATTTTGAGTATGTATGCTATCATTGACGGAGATATTTTTAACGGAGGTTCTAATATGTTCACTCCTGGTATTCCTTTCGGAGGCCCGGGCCACTTCGGTGGTCCCAGTCCTTTCGGAGGCCCTCTGGGCCCAGGCTCGATATTCGCCCCCGGTATAAGTGCAACCCTAATGATGGGACTCTCCGGCTTAGCCGGAGCGGTCGTTGGCGTGCCAATTATGGCTGCTGCCTTAGATAGTTGCATCCCCGTTGATGGAGCTCAGAATCCTGCTGCCAGTTTTGGCATGGGCGGTTTCGCTGGTTCTATCGTTGGCCAAGGTATTGGCGGTATGCTCGGTACCAGCCTCGGTATGAAATTGGGCGGCCCCTTAGGTATGATGGGCGGCAGTGTGCTCGGCTCCATTTTAGGTGGCGGTATTGGCTCCAAAGTCGGTAGCACTATCGACAAAAAGAAAATGGCCAAACAACAAGCTCAAGCCGCTCAAAGACACAACGGCTTTAGCAGTGCCGAAGCTTCCAATTTATACAGCAACTTAAGCAAAGCCGCTGTGGGCGGAGCTGCAGTTGGCTTAGGTGCCGCTGCTGTTTCCAGTGCTGCTTCTAAAGCAGCAGAAAAAACTGTCAGTGCCAACCTGTTCAGTCCTTTCCCCACCCCTCCCGGCGGTCGCCCCGGCGATTTATTCCCGCCCCCTCCTCCACGCGGAGGTTTATTCGGTGGCTTCCCTCCGCCACCACCTCCAGGCGGTCTGTTTGGCGGTTATCCTCCGCCACCACCTCCAGGCGGTCCTCATCACCACCATGATCCTTTCGGTGGCCCGCGTCATCACGGTCCCGGAGGCCCAGGTGGCCCTCATCACCGCGATCCTTGGGGACCCGGTCCCGGTGGTCCTCCTCCCGGCTGGTAGTTTTTAACCATAGCTCAAATTAGAATCATATCAATTATAATTTGAGCCAACTAAATGCAAAAAGAGCGCTCTTAGCACATACTTACAAGAGCGCTCTTCTATTATATGCTACTATCCGCTATTTTAACGGGAAATCAACCTTGCAAACTTTTCTCTTTGCGGCTCTTAGCGGTCAAAGAAACGGTAAAAACACCGGCCATAACTAAAATTACTCCCAAATAACCTCGACCAGACATCGTTTCATGCAAAAAGATAAAAGCAAAAATAGCTGCAAATACTGGTTCCAAGGAGAAAAGCACTCCTGTATGTTCCGGAGTAGTATATTTTTGGGCTACAGGTTGAGCCACAAAAGCAAACGCACTGCCAAATACAGCTAACCCCAAAACAGCCACCCAGCCGATAGTACTTGAAGGCAAAGAGGGAGTCTCAAAAAGCAAAGCGCTTATCGAAGAATAAATACCAGCAAAGCCAATTTGCCAAATGCCTAGAAGTAAACCGTCATCTTGTTTGCTAAGCTTGTCAGTTAAAATAATATAAGCAGCGTAAATAACAGCTCCAATAAAACAAAGTACATCGCCGCTGTAAAATACCAATGATTGTTGCAAAGTTAAACAACTAATTCCCACAGTGGTTAGGAGTGTGCCAACTACTACAGAAAGATCGGGCAACTTTCTGACGAGAAAAGCGTGAAAAATAGGAACCATAACTACAGCGGTACTTGTCAAAAAGCCAGCGTTGGAAGCTGTAGTTGTCTTTAATCCTAAAATAAGCAAAGCACACATGCCATAAGTAAGCACTCCAAGTAGAGCTCCATTTCCTATGGTGCGCCAAGTATGGTTAAGTTGCTTAAAAAATATTAAAGCGACAATCAAAAAAGCAATGCAAAAGCGTAAAGCCAAAACGGTGAAGGGAGGCAATACTCCCAACCCCAACTTCATAAAAAGATATGAAGTTCCCCAGGCCATAGCTATACAAATCATAGTTAAATCAGCAGTACGCTGATTCCAAAAAGTGCGCGTTTTAGTTTTTTCGGTGCAAAGATCTTGAGTATTAGAAATCATGGACAAAATTTTGACAACAAATCTTCAGATATTAAGAAACGGCCACAATTATAGCCAAACTTAACAAAAAGGCAAGCACAAATATTTTTCATCTTTTCATCCAAGGGGGACAAATTGTCCTCCTAACGAAAGGGCGGCGCGTTATGACAGTTAATTCACATAAACCTTTCAAAGCTTGTATTTTTGATATGGATGGAGTGCTTTTAGACTCTGAGCCTTTTTGGCGCCAAGCCGAACGAGAGATTTTTGCTACCGTCGGTCT
>SFMI01000021.1 GCA_004554425.1 Candidatus Saccharimonadota bacterium
TTATAGCAAAGCGCTCTCAGTCTCTGTTAATTGCCAAGAAGATCCTTGGGACAAATATTTTGTACGCTTTGAAGAGCCCAATTGTAAAACTATTCCTGTAGGTTGCGTCCTTACTATGGTAGGCACAGGCTCAGAAATGAACGCCGGTTCAGTTATTACTAACCAAGATACCAAACAAAAAACCGGCCACGTTTTTGCCAGCGAAAAGATTATGCCTCGCTTTTCGATCTTAAATCCTCGCTTTACCATGACTTTGCCTCACTATCATATGGTAGCTGGCATTTATGATATTTTTAACCATATCTGTGAGCAATATTTTTCTGGTACTGATGACAATACTAGCGACTACATCAGCGAAGGTTTGATGCGTTCAGTTATTCACTCCGGACGTATTGCCAATAAAGATCCACAAAATTATGAAGCTAGAAGCAACCTCATGTGGACAGCAACTTGGGCTTTAAATACTTTAATATCTAGAGGCAAGTCTACAGATTGGATGGTCCATATGCTCGGCCAAGCTGTAGGCGGCCATACTAATGCGACTCACGGCATGACCTTAGCGGCCGTTTCCTTACCCTATTATCACTATATTATGCCCTATGGTTTGGCTAAATTTAAACGCTTTGCTATCAATGTTTGGGACATAAAAGCTGAAGATAAAAGTGACGAGCAAATTGCCTCAGAAGGTTTGGAGGCCATGCAAGCTTGGATGAAAGAGCTGGGCTTGGCTTCAAATATTAGCGAATTAGGTGCCACAGAGGATATGCTTGAAGCTATTACCGATTCTACATTTATTCTCGAAGGCGGCTATAAAAAACTTAGCCGTGCAGAAGTAAGTGAAATTTTAAGAGCCAGTCTCTAAATAAAAAAATATCGACATGAGCAAGCGCATTAAGTTTTCACCGAACTTTGTGCGCTTGTTCTTTTTCTCTACTCGAACAAGTGCACAAAATAGGCTTAAATTTGCATAGGTAAAAAGCATTTTTTGGTAGAAAGCGAGAATTGAGAAAAAAAAACGTGACGAAAGGATCTAACTGACGTGACAAATGACTGTCCGCTTAAACGTTTGACCAACCATTGGAGTCGCTGGTGGTCGGTTCGTCCTCTGTTTAAGTCTTCGATTTTAGTGCGCAGATTAGTGGGCGAAGAAGACGCTCGCATAAACGCTGTCAACCTTTTAGAACTAAAGCCGGGGCAGCGCGTGCTAGATCTAAGCTGCGGCCTGGGAGCCAATTTGCGTTATTTGCAAGCCACCGGAGCCGAAGTTGTAGCTGTAGACGAGAACCCGGAAAATGTTGAAGCGGCTCGTACAGAGATCCGTGCCAATCATTTTTTGAATATTAGAGCCATGAGCTTAAAAGACGCCGAGCAAGTTCTGGAAGACGGTAGCTTCGACGCCATACTTTGTACCGGCACTTTTACTAGCAGCTCCAATCCCTATGTGTGCTACTACAATGCTTGCCGTTGGCTTAAGCCCGGAGGACTTATTGCAGCCGTAGACTACGTAAATGACGACTGTCTTGAGGATCAGCTACTCTTTGGAGCTTTTATTTTCTCCACCTATATGCTGGCCGACAGCGCACCCAACAACGCTTGGGAATTTGGCTTAGGTTGTTTTTGCGATATTCTTTTCCGCGAAGATATGCAAGGCGGTATTTCTAAGTTGGTCTTAGCTCGCAAGCGCCCCGATGGAGTAGTTCCTCCGCCTCCCAAGCGCGTAGAAATTCCCGTTTGCCAACCGCGCCAGGCTTCTACATGTTCTTGCCCCAGTCTCTCTCAGAGCTTATCCTCTTTGTTGAGCGAAGCCAGAAATGCTTTGCAAGATTGGCAAACTAAGCAACAAGAAGCCAAAATTAAAGCAGCAGCGGAAAAAAAAAGATCTGATGAACTAGCTAAAGCCGAAGCTGAAGCTAAAGAAAAGGCCGAAGCTGAAGCCAGAAAAAAAGCAGAAGCTGAAGCCAAAGCTAAAGCAGAAGCGGAAGCTAGAGAAAAAGCGGAAGCTGAAGCTAAAGCTAAAGCAGAAGCTGAAGCTAAAGCTAAAGCTAAAGCAGAAGCTGAAGCCAAAGCTAAAGCAGAAGCTGAAGCCAAAGCTAAAGCTGAAGCTGAAGCTAGAGAAAAAGCGGAAGCTGAAGCCAAAGCTAAAGCTGAAGCTGAAGCCAAAGCTAAAGCGGAAGCTGAAGCTAGAGAAAAAGCGGAAGCTGAAGCCAAAGCTAAAGCAGAAGCTAAAGCTAAAGCTAAAGCTAAAGCAGAAGCTGAAGCCAAAGCTAAAGCAGAAGCTGAAGCTGAAGCTAAAGAAAAAGCAGAAGCTGAAGCTAGAGAAAAAGCGGAAGCTGAAGCTAAAGCTAAAGCAGAAGCTGAAGCTAGAGAAAAAGCCGAAGCTGAAGCCAAAGCTAAAGCTAGAGAAAAAGCAGAAGCTGAGGCCAAAGCTAAAGCAGAAGCTGAAGCTAAAGAAAAAGCAGAAGCTGAAGCTAGAGAAAAAGCCGAAGCTGAGGCCAAAGCTAAAGTAGAAGCTGAAGCTAGAGAAAAAGCGGAAGCTGAAGCTAAAGCTAAAGCAGAAGCTAGAGAAAAAGCGGAAGCTGAAGCCAAAGCTAAAGCAGAAGCTGAAGCTAGAGAAAAAGCCGAAGCTGAAGCCAAAGCTAAAGCAGAAGCTGAAGCTATAGCTAAAGCAGAAGCTGAAGCTAGAGAAAAAGCGGAAGCTGAAGCTAAAGAAAAAGCAGAAGCGGAAAATGTTATAAGTGCAGGTGGACGCACTTTTAACTTTGTGCCTTTTGATTCCAACAGTTACGTACCGAAGCGCCCTCCGCACATGTCCGAAGGCAAAGGTAAGCGTGGCAAAAATAATGGTGGCCAAGCTGTTAAATACTCATATAAAAACAGTTACCAAAGCGAACCTCAGTTTGCCCCTCCTTCAGTGTTTAAAGGCAACTCCACTAACATAGATAGTCGTGTTATAAAGGTACCGCTTGAAACTAAAATAGAAACTACGGAAGTACCTTATGTACCTCCCGTAAGCGTTCAGCAAGCAGCTCGAGAAAAGTATGTAATTCCTGTTGAAGAGGAAGTTTATCCTATTGAGCAAGCTCCGGTTGAGCCAGCACCTTCTACGGCTCCAGTAGCTAGGCAGCGTATGCCACTGTTGCGCGGCGGTGCTTCTAGCCTTCCTCAACAGCCTACTCTTGCTTTAAGGGTCGGCATTTTACATAGTTCTAGGCGTGCTCAACCAGCAGCCGAGCCACCTCAAGAGGCTCCAACACCTACCAAAAAGAACAAGCGTAAGCGCTAAATGAAATAACAAAAAAGCTTGGATTAGTTATAATCCAAGCTTTTTTGTTACGATCGGCATAACGCTACCGTTTTAGGGCTAGACGGTAGCGTTATTTTTAGTTTTGACGATAGTGGCTGGCCGCTGCATCAAAATTGTTAATTATTTTAACTAGGATGGCAGCTTCCTGATCGCGTCTGTATTTATTGAAGTAATCAAGCAAGTTCATTAACTCATTGCGACAACCATAAGCATCTTCATCACGCCCAACCACAAGGTAAGCTTCGGCCAAACGAGCTCTAACAGCAGCTTGCTCCATATAGTGACGATCGTTGCTAATTTCACTGTCTCTGGCATAAAACTCCAAAGCCCAAGCGAAATCATCGGCTGCCGCTTCACAATAGCCAGAAATCATGCACAGTTCAGCCAAACGGCGATAAACTTCGGCCATGGTCATATTTTCATTATAGCCATTGCCAAGTACAATATTACCTTGAGCGATAGCGTCACTGTAAACTTGCATAGCCTCATCTAGCTGATTCATCTTCTCATATACTTGACCAAGCTTCAACAAAGTATTGAGAGCATCAACACGCGAATCCTCACCTAATCCCAAATCGATAAGTTTAAGATAAATTTCTATAGCCTTGCGGAAATAGGCAACAGCCTCGTCATAAGCTTGCAAATTGTCACCAAATTCGCCAGCTTGGCGTTCCATATCTCCCCACCAAGGCCACGCTGCAGAATCGTAGCGGATAGCTAAATAGGCACGGCTCATTTCGCAAGCATACTTAGCAGCCTGCCAAGCGCGACGTCCTAAACCATTTTCAAACATGGCATAGCCGGTTGAGTTCATGCCTTCTAAGCAAGCAGCCATAACCTCGCCCAACTCTCGGCTATCAGTCAAACAATTGACAGCCCCCAAGACGTTCCTGAAGCATCTTTCAGCGCCATCAAAGTCGCGAGCATCCAAACAAGCGAAACCATGATCAACTTCTTTTAAGGCCGACTGACGATCATAAATATTGGCTCCCTGATTCTGTGAAGGCGCCACAAATTCGCTGACTAAGCCTGGAACTGTATTGTAATCAGGAGTTGCTGCCATATCGTAAGCAGCGGGCGCAGCCTCAGGAACAACGGGCGCAGCTTCGACACTAGGAGCAGCAGCTGAAGCATGTTTTTTAGCAGCTAAACGACTAGCTAAAAGCGCTTGTTTGAGAGAAGCGCGGGCGGCTCGTTTTTGCTCAGCTAAACTGTCAGCTTTAGCCACAGCAGGCTTAGACTCAACAGCAGCGGAAGGCGCGGCAACTGTTATAGGCTCGGCGGCCGGAGAGGCTTCTACTGCGACTATCTGCTCAGACTCGGAAGTAGGAGCAGACATGGTCTGTATATTAGGTTGCTCGATAGCAGCAGTATTTTCTGCAGAAGCGTATGGCTCAGCCTTAGCAATGGAGCTGTCGAAGTTGGCAAAGCGAGTGGCCTTTGGCTTTACACCTAAAAGCTCGGAAGCCAGCATAGCCAAATTGTCGACAGAAACAGCTTCACTTTCTTGCGACTGTACAGTTTGTTGGGACTCTTTAGCGACAGTCTCAGCTTCGACAGCAGGAGCGGTAGCCATATCATAAGTAGGAGCGGCTGTTTCCTGAGCGGGCGCAGCTTCGACAGCAGGCGCAGCAGCTGAAGCATGTTTTTTGGCAGCTAAACGGCTAGCTAAAAGCGCTTGCTTGAGAGAAGCACGAGCAGCTCGTTTTTGTTCAGCTGAGCTGTCAGTTTGAACTGCTACCGACGTCGGTTCAGTCGCAGCAGCTGAAGGCTCGACTATGGCTGTTTGCTCAGGCTCGGCAACAAGTTTAACTTCCTCCGCTGAAGCTTGCAAAGGCTCAGCCATAGTTTGTTGTTCTACTACGGCCGAATTATCTGCGACCGCCATTTGTGCTGCGGAAGCGACTCGGCTGAAAAGAGAAGAACGCTCAGCTGAACGATCACGCATAACGGCACTACGCAAGGTGGTCACAGGCTGAACAGGCTGCTCGGTAACAGATGGCGACATTATCGGGGCAGCCAGGTCTCCAAAGTCAGCATAAGCTGCCACACCTACAGAATCGGAGGCGACTTCAACTTTTGCCTCCGAAGCCACTGAGTCAGCCGCTACATGTTCGACTTCATCTGTAGCACCGCCACTAAGGCGAGCTTGACGGGCTTCTTGACGCTCTTTACGCAAGCGAGCCTTTTCCATACGATCCTTTAAGGAATCTGGTACGGTAATTTGCTTTTTAGGTATAACCTTAGGCGGTGGCTCTGGAGGTAAAGAAGCAGCTTTTTTAGCCAAAGCTTCCAATTGTTCTTCTGAGACGGCACCTTTTAAAGAGATACGTCGGGATTCAGAAGTAGGCAAAGAGCCACTTTGCTTCTCTTTTTCCTCTTCCGTATCATCACGATGAACTCCTAAAGAAGCAGATGAAGCGGTTTTGGCCTTATTGCGAGATATTTCGGTAGAAGCCAAAGAGACGTTGGCTTTGCGAGCCAATTTTGAATTGAGCCTAGCGGAAATACGCTCCATATCAGTGGCTCCTTCTTTGGGAGCTTGATGGACATTTTCAGCAGGAGCGCCACTCGCAGCCCGTTCAGTAGCACTTCCGACCTTTTCTCGGTGAGCCTCAGACGATTTTGGCAAACCACTTCCCGAGCGCATCTGAGCCAAAAGCTGCTTCTTGAGAGCATCTTTGGCTGAAGCGCGTACAGGCTCAGCAGTAGCTGTATGTGGCGGCGCAGCCTCAACAGTAGAATCATTTTCAACTGGTGCGTATTCGACTTGTGCATTATGCTCGATTATAGGAACAGCATCGATGGCATTTATCGTTTTTTCAATAGTAGGTTCAAAGCTGGCAGACGGAGTTGTAATTGGTGCAAATTCAGCAATAGACTGTTCTGCTACAGGAATTTGAGTTACGACAGGCTGCGTCGAAGTAGGCTCCGACAAACTTGTCGTTATTTCATTTGTCAACGGCTCAGATACCGGAGCAAACGTAGACACATTAGCTTTTGAAGTAGCAGAATCATCAACAACTTGTTCAGAAACGCTAGGAAGCTCTTCTGCAGACTGCACTGATGAAGACTCTGCAGCAGTCGCAACAGCTGGAGCTGGCATAGATTCAAGCGCTTGAGAATCAGCTTCTTTGCCAATATCTTCAGGAATAACACGGCGCAGAGAATTAGACTCATTGCTCTCTATATTTGCCTCAGGAGAAGCCATTTGTCCAAAATCGTCGGGAATTAAACGGCCTGAGCTCGTATATGAAGGAGTGAAACTAGAAGCGGAATCGTCAGCATCTAAGCTATCTAACTCATCAACTTCAGATATACCAATAGAAGAAGCTCTCGAGGCCCTATTTAAATCGATATGAACAGGACGGCTGACAGGTTCATTTTCGGCACTAGCTTCAAGCATGGAAGCACCGTCTTTGGCAAGCGAAGAAGCGCTCTCATCCAATACTTCAGGAGTAGAGTTAGCCGCCTCAACATTAGCTTGTGCAAAAGATACGGATGCAGAATCCTCTTTGGTAGATTTGTCTTTTTTATCTGTCAAACTATCCAAAGGAGATTCTTTGGACTGATTGTTTTTCCGGCCTAACAGACGACCGCTAACGGCACTAATAAAACCGCCAGCCAAACTGCGCTGTTTGTTTTTGTTGGCACTACTTTCTTGTCTGACCAACTTAGCTAAAGGAGATTCGTCATCTATATCACTTTCAGAGACTTCGCTGTTGTTATTAGTGTCTTTGTTGCCTGCTTTAGGAGTAAGCTCACCACGCAGGAAAAGATCGATACGGATATGATCTATTTTTTCTTTGAAAGCGCTATTGCCGCCCTTTAACTTTTGCAAAGCCAATTCGGCAGCATCTAAAGTTTGTTTGGCATCTTCGTACATGCCAGTTTTTATCAGAAGCTCGGCCCGCTTAATTCCTAAGTCTACTTCTAAACTTGTTTTGGCCTCAAAGGTTGCTTTATGGCCTATTAGGTGCATAGCCTTTTCCAGCAACTCAATAGCGAAGCGGTTGTTGCCTTCGCTAGCATAAAATCTAGCCAAGCCCTCCTGAGCGCGAACAGCAAAATTATCAGCCCAATCAGCAATATCTAAACGCTCTTCACCCAAGCTGACCAACTGTTCCAAAAGATAAAGACCATCACGAATACCGGCAGCACTGTCCATCAAGCCCTGATTGAGCCACAAATCTAGGAGCTTTTCGCCATAGCGTACTTGCTTATCTTTACACCGACTAGACCAATTCTTGATAATTGCCCGGAAGACAGGAATATAATTCCGGCGCATACGATCGCGCAAGCGGTTCTCCAGAGCGCTTTCAAAACTTTCTATATCGGATCCATTCCAGAAAGGCAACACAATAAGGTCGCCAAGCAAATCTTGTATACCTACAGAATTGGCGAAAGAACGACTGATAAAAGCGGCAAAATTCTTGATAAAGGTCTTGCGCAAAGCGCTATCTTTATCCGGCAAGCTAACAACACTACCTAAGGTCGAAAGCATTTCGTCCAAGAGGAAAACGGTATTATCTTCGTCGCCGCTACTTTCAGCCAGTTCGACCAAATTCATCAAGACAGAACTAAGCTCTAACTCGCAACCTTTACCATCAGTCAAGCTGCGCAAATCGGAGTAAAGGCGATTGGCCTTTTTGAAAGCTTCTGCGGCACTCTCAATCTTGCCATCAGCTTTATCAAGCAATCCTTTAGAGAACATAAGTTCAGCATAATCGTTACGATCTTGCAAACTTAGACCTTGCTTAGATAATTTATCGTAAATGGCTACAGCTTTTTCCAAATAGTTATAAAGTTCATCTTTGGAGCAATAATCCGGAGTGATGTAACTTCCGTCAGATTGAGCGCTGCAAGAAGTAACCAGACGAACCAAATTCAAACATAACCAAGCGACTTGGATCTCTGAAGGCTTTTTACCGTTGCCCAAGCCATTTTCACTATCGTAAGCTTCCTCAATAAGTTCTTGAGTTAGAGAGACGACCTCTGAGCCCATATTTAACGAAGTGTAAGCCTTGACTAGTTCTATACCAGCTTCAAAATTTAAAAGCGGATTCAATCGATAAATGATCGGGTTGACACCGATATTACGTACTGCTCTTAAAGGAGGAATAGCAACTTCGGCTGCATCGTGTCCTCTTAAAGACACAGTGCTTTCAAAGAGAATTTGAGGCACAAAAGCATAAAAAACTGAAAAGACCTTATAGATAGCATCTTCATTGCCATAATCGGATAAGCGTCCCGAATTTTCAGCCCAAATGGTGCAACCGATAATATCTTCCTGTACAGCCTGCTCTTGGTTATTTTCCAAGGCGAAAGCTTTGGCTAAACCGAAGTGGGCCATAACGGCAACAACACCCTCTTCAAAAGGCAAAGAAGCGGGATTGGCTAGAATGGATGCTATTTTGTTAAAGTGGAAACGAGCTCTGTTAACATCTTTGAGGCCCAAGCAGGCAAAGCCAGCTCCTAACAAAGCCCAAGTGTCTTCCTTATTATCCTCTGGATTAGCTAGAGCTTTGGAGAAATCGGCCAAAGCTTCCGGATACTTATATTGATATAAACAAGAAGCAGCCCGTCCCATCAAATCTTTGTGGGAAGCTTCACCACGTTGGCCAGAGAAAATGGTAGTAAAATCATCTTCAGCTTTTTTAAACTGTCCATCGTAGAAGAGTACCCACACACGCTCAGAAAGAACTTGCAAATATGTCGCTCTGTCGTTGCGGTTTTCGGATATAACTAAGCCTTTTTCAAATTGGGCCAAAGCGGAAAGTACATTATTTAACTTGGCATAAGCTACGCCTAAATTGAGGAAGACCCTCGCTAAAGGAGCTTTGGCATTTTTTAAATCGTGAGCGCCAGGCCATCTTTCTATCGAATCTTCCAGATCTTCTTTCGCTTCTTCGTAAGCTCCACGTATAACTCGCAAAGATCCGCGCTTAGCCAAAACTTTTGCGTAATCGGAAATGTAACGTACTTGGCTGTCATCAATGAGGCCTTTGTAATAGTCAAGTGACTTGGCAATAAAGCCTTCAGCTTCGAGGTAACGACCATTCAGCTCTTCTATACGAGAACGCAAGAGCCAGAGCTTAGCTAAAGAGGCTCGGTTAGAGAAATTGCTATTTTTGCCTTCGAATTGTTCGAAAATACCGATTGCTTGTTCGGTATATTGCAAGCATTCGTCTAGGCGATTGCTCTTTTCTAACAAAAAGGCAATTTGATAAATAACATCAGCATGAAGGTGAGCTAATTCAGAGCGTCCTTGCTCTTTGATCAGTTTTTCAAAGTAGGCTTGCGATTGGCGCAAATTGGCAATAGCTACTTCAGAATCTTTTTCATTTACTAAGCCGAGCAAAGCCTTAGCACGCGCTTCGATAACTTTGCCAGTTTCTGGCAAATCTTTAGAAAAACGCAATACTTCTTCGAAACGCAAGCGAGCTTGACGGTTGGAAGCATTTTGTTCAGCCAGCAATTCACCCAATTGCAAATTGAGTTGCACCCAAGCCATACTAGCTTCGGGAGTACGCGGATTGGCTTTGCGTTCAACAACTTTTTGCAAAGCGGCAATAGCTTGTGAACGCTGCCCTAAGGCCAATTGAGCTTCAGCACGCAAACAAGCGACCGAAGCTAAATTATTCAGAGCATTCACGTCACCCAAATCAGCCATTTTGCTCCAAATATCAAAAGCCATAGTCGCGTCTTCAGCAGCTTGACGAGGCAATTCAAGTTCTAAGTAGATGCGAGCTCTCTCACTAAGAACTTTAGCTTTCACCACCCTGTTGCGATCGTTAGAAGAGACGAACTCAAAGGCTCTATCTAATTCTTGTTTGGCTTTATCGTAATCGAGCATGCCTCTGTAGACGCTGCAACAGAACATACACAACTCGACAACTCTGGAGCCTACTGAAGCCACACCGGAAGAGACAAAAAATTGAATCAGCTTCTTGCTGACTTCAAGGGCGATCTTGCGATCTTCTGAGCTGCCGCTAGAAGTCATCTCTTTAAGCCACGTCTCCACCGCTGGCATAAAGCTACTATCTGAAGCCAAACGCTGGATCAGCTGCGTATCCTTACTATTCGTAGCCCAATCGGAAAGATGGCGCACAGCTAAAACAGTAGCTGGAGTGAAACTTTCCTCGGTTTGCAAAGCCGACTCAGCCCACATGGCCAACTGACGATTAGCCAAAGCACCAGCTTGAGGAAACATATCGCGACATATTTCCAGAACCAACGGAGAGCGCAACTCTACGCCTTCGTCTTCGCCAAAAGCTACTAAACCATTAAGGCGGTAAGCGGTTGCCTCTCCATCACGTATACCGAAACCGGGGAAGCGCAATAGCTCAACAGGAATAGCTTCACCAGCTTCACCGACAGCAGCCAACAGTGGAATATGATAATGTTCCAGTACATCAGGGCCCAATAAAGTGCGCAACTTATTACGCAATTCTTCAATACTTTCAGTAACTAAGGGGGCCACATCATTTTCCGACTCGGAAACTGTCGACAAGCTGGTAAGAGAATTGCGATCTTTACTTAAAGCATTCGTAAAAAAGCGACGGCGGAAAATAGGGTCAACTTCAATAGTAGTTAAGTGGTTGGTAGCAACTTCTCGATATAAAAAGCGTTTTCCTAAACAAGGAGAGATCAACACATGCATTGATAACTTGTCTGAATGACAAATAGAGCATCTTTCAAAAACGATAAAAGGAGGTAACTCGTCGCGACTGCTTTCTGTATTGAGGAAGAGGCGAGCGCAAGCTCCTTTGCGCTCCTCCACTTCAAAACGCCAACGATTCAAAAATTCAGAAAAAGCCGGCAAAATGGCATTGAGGTGAGGCAAATAATTGACAATGCTCGGAGCCATAGAAGCGATGTCATCTAAATTGCGTCTAGAGAAGAAACGCTCACGCCAAATAGTCCAGGGAACTTGGGAAAAATTAGTATTAGCTCCCAAACCAAGCAAAGCAGTATATTCTTGGGTATCCCCGCCTGCATTACGGCCTGGATTTACATATAAGAACTTAAGGATAGCTTCAACAAGTGGATTTTGACGGCTACGCTTAGGCAAATAAGAAACAGCCCAGCTTAATAAACCGCAAGCAGCTTCGGCGAAATCGACACGCCACAAACTGCGCCTCCAACCAGGCAAAGGAGCTTCGGAAGGAGAGAGCGGAGCTACTGAAGACGCAGCCATAAAAATGCTAATAAAATCTATAACTTCGCGAAAATGCCATGCGGCAGGCACATAATTGATATGACCTGTCTCATCCGGAGTAAGGCTTTTATCCAGACATTGCAAATTGGCCGACAAAGCTGCCGACACAGGATTGTCATTCCGAATCATCCCTTCGGGAATAATCAACTTTGAGTTCTCAGGCCCGCTTCTCACCATAGCACTCTCCCTTGCATTTTTAAGACAAAAAAAAGCCCGCCCGGATTATTCTAGGCTAAAGGCTTTTTTTCCCTCCGATATGTGGGTTATCTGCGTTCTGCTATAGCTCTCTCAATATCACGCTTGGCAGTTTTGGCAGCTTCGGCTTCACGTTTATCGTAAAGCTTTTTACCACGCGATAAAGCGATTTCCACTTTTATATAATTCTTCTTGAAGTACAACTTAGTAGGAATGATCGTCAGACCCTTTTCATGAGTACGCGCTTTCAAGCGTCTAATTTCGCTCTTATTGAGCAAAAGGCGACGTGCTCGCATAGGATCATGATTAAAGGTGCTGGCATAATGCCACTTACTAATATTCAATCCTTTTAACCAAACTTGATTAAAATCGTCAACTACAGCATAAGCATCGACCAAACTGAGCCGCCCTTCACGCAAAGATTTTACTTCAGTTCCTTGCAAAGCGATACC
The DNA here is from genome assembly GCA_004554425.1 of Candidatus Saccharimonadota bacterium. GTDB lineage: Bacteria > Vulcanimicrobiota > Xenobia > Xenobiales > Xenobiaceae > Bruticola. Next base: position 12,173 of record SFMI01000021.1, read on the forward strand.
AGCTTCGAAAAATTCTTCAAAAATATATTCATGTCTAGCTTGCCTATTGACGGCAATAATTTTTACACCGGATTCTGTTTTTTGTTGATTTTTATTCTTTTTAGCCATTTTTATTTACTCTGGAAATAGGTAAAGATTGGTTACAAACCAATTGCGGATAAAGTTTGCTATATTTTTCCGCATTATTCAAGACCTTTTTTACAAAAAATCTCGTCTCAGGTACAGGTATTTCTTCAACTGTCAACGGCCTTCCCTGCTCTTCTATCCAAGAATCGACTTCATGCTGACCAGCATTATATGCAGCCAGAGCTTCCACACTCTTATTGTCAAAACGTTGTAAAAGCCAAGACAGATAGTAAGCCCCCAAATAGATATTAAGTTCAGGCTCTTGTAAACGGCGGTTATCTGTCGGCGCAACTTCTATTTGGTGTGTTTCCGCTATCCAACGGGCCGTATCAGGCATAAGTTGCATCAGTCCCAAAGCACCAACTTCCGATTGAGCTTCTGGATTAAATCCACTTTCGGCCAAAATTACTCCAGCTACCAGCGAAGGGCTAACTCCAGCTTCACGTCCTGCAGCTATTACCGTACGTTCATATTTTAACGGGTACCAGTAATGCTCAATATTAGACCAGTTTGCATACAGAATCAAAAATATTGCTAAGAAAAGAAGCGAAAGTCTGACAAAAACGTACGAGAAGGAGCAAACATTGCCTTTATTTTCGTCTATCCGCTCGGCATTTATCTCAAAGTCCATATATAGGTGCGAACCTTTCCTGCCAAACTTGCTCAACTTGACGGTGTAAAGCCGGTAAAGTGCCATTATTATCTATCAAGATAGTGGCCCTTTCAGCTTTGGCAATCAAGCTCATTTGTGAACTAATACGCTCTCTAGCTTCTGCCTTAGTCAATTTATCGCGAGCCATAAGCCGCTCAAGTTGCTTTTTCTCGTTGATATCAACAACTAGCACCCCAGCACAAGCAGCCTCAGCTCCATGTTCAAAAAGTAAAGGAGCCATAATAAAAACTAAAGGAACCTCCAAGCGAGCCTGAGCGACCAAAGCGAAGGTACGTTTCCAAATTGCCGGATGAATTAACTCGTTTAAAGCTTGCAATTTGTCAGGATCATGAAATACGATTTTACCCAAATAAGAGCGACGTAAGGCCCCTTGTTTATCCAAAACATTATTGCCAAATTGCTCAGCTATTTTTGCCAAAAGCGGAGTGCCTGGCTCAACTAACTCTCGACTAACCGAATCGCAATCGATAACACGAGCCCCCAACTGTTGCAATAAAGCGGCCACTGTAGACTTTCCGCAGGCGATACCTCCAGTAAGCCCCCAGACTACACCTTCTTTTCCTTCCATAACTTATATCCTAACACCAAAAGAGAAAATCTCACCAAAAAAAATCCCCGCCTCGATTAGGTAAAGCCGCAGCTGTACCTGCTAAGGTCGGGGATTTCTCACTTTTTTTAGCGAAGACTAACTCCGCACGAATAGGTACTAGGCCTCTTCGTTTTTAGTGATGTTGTTAAGCTTATCTTTGCCCATCTTGGAGGCTAAGATCTCGCCAATGCTGTTACCGCTACCACGCTCGTCGTGAGAGACGCGACGACCGCTGTTGTTTTCGTTGGAACGAGCGGCAGGCTGCTGGAGGCGCTTGAGAGACAAGGTCATGCGGCGCTTCTCGCGGTCGAGGTCGATAATCTCGGCCTGAACTTCCTGGTCGGGCTTAAGAATGTCGGAAGGACGATTCACGTGAGAGCGATCCATCTCGCTGACGGGAATGAGGCCTTCTACGCCGGGCATGACTTCCATGAAGGCGTACTTGCTAGCTAAACGGGTGATGCGGCCTTTAACTACATCGCCGACTTTGTGCTTGTCACAAGCCATTAACCAAGGATCGGGGGCGGCTTGACGCAAGGATAAGGAGATGCGGTTGCTCTCGGGATCGACCTTCAAAATGAGAACGTCGACTTGCTGACCGGGTTGTACCACGTCGGAAGGCTGCTTAATGCGGCTCCAGGAAAGTTCGGAAATGTGAACGAGGCCGTCTACTCCGCCCAAATTTACGAAAGCGCCGAAGGGGGTGAGACGAGCTACGGTACCGCTGACAATGCTGCCCTCGGTGAGCTTCTTCAAGGTGTCTTCTTTGCTCTTGCGACGAAGTTCTTCTTCGGCTTTCTTGCGAGAGAGCACGACCTTGCGGCGGCTCTTATCGACTTCGAGAACCTTCAAGTTGAGCTCTTCACCGATGAACTCGGAAAGATCGCGGACGGGACGGATGTCGGCGTGGGAAGCGGGCACGAAACCACGGATACCTACGTCTACGATCAAGCCGCCCTTAACCTGCTCGGTGCATGTAGCAGTGATAGTTTTACCCTCTTCCATAGCCTCCAAGATGTCTCTCCAGGCCTTCTCGTTATCGGCGCGGCGCTTGGAAAGAGTCAGGGTACCTTCGGACTCGTCAACTTTTTGTACTACAACGTTGATCTTGTCTCCGACCTTGACTACATCCTTGGGGGATACGTCAGGCGCATTGGATACCTGGTTGGCGGGGATGAAACCGTCGGTCTTGTAACCTACGTCAACATAAACACCATCATCGCTTACGCTGATGACTTTACCCTCAAGGAAATCATCCTTGGAGATAGGCTTTACGTTCTTCTCGTATTCTTCCAGAGCCTGGGCCATATCCTGGCAGTTCTCTTCGGCTGAAGTGGTAGGTTGAGTATTGTCGTCCATATTGTCGTATTAGCTCCCTTTAATAACCGTTCACTCTGACCGCAAAATCTTAGAAGAAGATCTTTCGGCGAAATTCCTGATTCATCCACGCAGGTCGCGCTTCCTTTTCCCTAAAGAATCGGAAGGAAAGCGCCAACTCTATTATGTCCACAGGCGTAGATTCGGGGGTGAACAAGCCCCTATTATTCATGCAAACACCTGCTTTTTTAGGTGTCCGTAACCATCCGCAGCTGCGGGGTTTCTCTGCCCTTATGACCGCCAAAATATCGCCTCTAGAACACGATCCCGGGCAGTCTGTTTCAAGCTTATGATGTCCCTAAGTTTCTGCTGTTTTTTCATTACTCCTTCAAAAGTTTTCTCAAGAAAAAAAACTTTTAACAAACGAAAAGCTGCAGAAAATACTACAGCCTTCCATCTTTTTCACAATTCGCAACAAGCACTCTAGTGAATGCGATACTCTACCTTAAGAGGGACTCCAGCAGCAGCTTCTATACAAAGTTGGCGACATTGCTCAGCAATATCAGCTTCTTTACCTTTGGGAGCATGCACTATAATCATATTTTTGCATGATCCGGCAGAAACTTCCGTGCCAAAAGTCTCAAAAATTTTAACTAACGCTAAACGCATAATATCGGCACAACCACCTTCAACAGGGAAAGCCCTGGCAAAGCGTTCTCCATTTTCGCGGATGCTGTAATTGCGGCTGCCAGCTTCCACAAAGCGACAGCTACGTCCAGCGAATGTGGTGATTTCTTCCATGGCTGTGGCTCTAGACTGATTGCGCAGAATGAAATCCCAACTTACAGGATAGTCCTCTCCTAAAATACGCTCAAACTTATCTAAATAAGCTTTGGCTTTTTGCAAGCCTTCTTCTCCCTCAAGGCTTAAGCGGCGAGCTAACCAAGCTGGGCTAAAATAGAAAAGCAGCATATTCACGAATAGATAGCGCACGGAGATAATTTTATCAAGTTCTTCACCAAAGACTTTTTTCAGCAGCTCCATCTCTATATCACGGCCACTTTCTAAATCTTCAGCCAGCACTTTATCATTGGCTACATAAGCTAAAAAGCGCAAGCACATGGCAGGGAAACGAATATAAACTAAACGTGAAGCTCCCTTAGGACGAAGGAAATCATCCATAGCTTTAGCTAGAGGGCGACGCACAGAAGCACAAGCCAAATTATCAATTACAGCCATCATGTGCTCCAGCAATTCAGTAAGTCCCCTAGTGGAAACGCGCCCCAAAATTTGCAAGCGACGCTCGCTGACCAAAGCCAAATTAAAAAGATGACCGCCGACTTTGACATCGGTGTGACCTTCGATCATAAACTTTTGCACAAAAGTACGCTTAAACTCTGACAATTCACAATAGCAGCGAATTTTCTCCACAATAGGATTTTGCTCTTGTAAAGATTTGAGCATTTCGGCATTGAGAATAGATCCGTTCTTGGGACGAGTAGGTACCAAAAGTGCTAAGTGATTAAATAAGTAGTGACTGAGCGCTTCTTCAGAATCTAAGTTAAACTCTTCAACTTCAGCTTCAGCAAAGAAATCGGTCTTAATTTCTTCTAATTTGCCATCAATAAGATCGTCTATTTTCTGAGTGAGTTCTTTATCACAATCGACACCTAAATTGTTGAGATTCCATCCCAATTTGGCCAAAGGTATTTCTACGTCACGATAGAGAGAGTCCAATTTTCTCTTTTCGATTTCAGCATACATACACTCGCCTAAATCGATAAGTACATCGGCTACACGAGCACTCCAGCAAATGCGACCACGCAAAGGTATAGAAGCGAAAGATTCATGATTTAAGCCCAAAATCAGGTTGCGATCGTAAATAGCAAAGCCGTAACGAGCACAAATTGCTTCTATAGAGTGTTCCCAAACATTTATGTCTAAAAGGGCAGAGAAAAGTAAAACATCGCGGACATTACTCATCTCAGCTCCGTTTTTCATAATTTCATGAACGCCGACGACATATTTAACTCTTTTATTATCACTGAAGACGGGCTTAAGAATTTGCCAAATATCTTCTTGGCTCGGAGCTTGCATTTCCGGAGCAACTTCAGTATGCCAGCTGGAAAGATCGAGGTAGAAAGGCTGTCTACCTTTTAAACAAACTGATAAGCCCCAATCCTTTTTTTCTCCGTCGCGGAACCAAACAAAAGCAGCATCTTGCTCAGAATTGCGAACTTTTTCTAAAGCATCCAAGGCGGCTTGTCCATACAAGGCCTCTTCGGGAATAGCGCAAGGAGCTTCCACAGCCACATCTTTACCCATAGTGCGCAAGAAAGCTTCGGCCCCACCCAAGTTGATTTGCTCAAAAATACGCCTGGTCATTTGCACAGGGAAGCCTTTAAATAAGCACTCATCCCAATTGATCTCTAAAGGCAAATCACAGCGGATTGTGGATCTAGACAAATACTCAAAAGCATCGTCGCGATTTTCGGAAAGAGGGTTGCGCCACTTGGCCGGCAGCTGTTCCAAAGAATCAAAAAGTTCAGTTAAACTGTTATATTGAGAAAGTAAACGACGGGCAGTAACTTCTCCTATACCAGGTACACCGCCAATATTCTGGCTAGAATCGCCCGCCAAAGCGCGCAAGTCTGCCAGCTGACTGGGACGCAAACCGTATTTTTTGACGACCATATCTTCATCAAAAATTACCGTATCGACTATACCACGACGCATAGTCATAACCTTAATATTAGGTGAGACTAGTTGCATAAGGCCCAAGTCGCCAGAAATAATTAAAGTTTCGAAACCTTCACAATTGGCTTTTGCAGCCAGAGTACCGATACAATCGTCGGCTTCGAATCCGGGCATACGATAAGCTTTTATGCCGCAAATATGCACAAAATCTTCAATAATAGGTAACTGAAGTTCTAAGTCATCCAGCATCTCTTCACGCTGCACATTATAAGTTTGGAACTTCATTAAAGTATCGACTAAGGCACCATGATCGAATGCTACCGCCACATGAGTAGGGCGCTCGGAGATAATAGTGTTAATAACCAGATTAACAAAACCTAAGATAGCATTAAACGGGAATCCCAACGCCGATTTGCGGGCAGGCAAAGCATAAAAAGCCCTATAAGCCAATCCGTTTCCATCTATTAGAAGTAATTTCTTGCCGTTATTATCTTTGTTATCCACTGGAATACTCCGATATTTTTATTTAAAAGTTTTACAGCTCCCCCATGCCTAAAGCAGGTGATTTGAAAGAAACTTAACAGTTATAAACTGTTAGTCTCTTTTGGGCTCACCAGAAAGCCATCGATCTATATATAGGCCGCAAGTGAGAAGCTACCGCAAACTTTGTTTTCTTCTTTCAAGCGGCAGGACTTGTGTGCGCCGCATTTTTGCTAAAGCTGAAGCAGCAGGCAGTGGCCCGCTCTCACAATTAAATGCCCACTCACTCGAAGTGTTGCATTTAGGCCAAGAAATAAGCAAAAAAGTTAAAACAGAACGGTAGTTCGACAAACGCAGAAAAAAACCTACAAAAATGGGAATTTTGCCTTTAACGATATGTAAAAAGAAGAGCCGCCCTCGGTATGTATCACACCGAGAAGCGGCTCTTCTTGTGTTTGACAGGAAAGAATACCCACCTAAGGCATAACGATTAGGAATCCGGCCACAGTAAAGTAAACGACCAATCCAGTAACATCAACTACAGTAGCCACAAAGGGAGCTGAAGCGCTAGCCGGGTCTAATTTACACAAACGCAAAATAAAAGGAAGCATTGAGCCAGCTAAACATCCTAAAGTAACTACACCCAAAAGTGAGCAAGCGACGGTAAGTCCCAGCCTTAAAGGCTGATCGCCGTAAATGCCAGGATAAAGGTAAGACCACAAAAGTACGCGGATCATACCAACAATACCCAATAGAACACCAATCACTACGCCGGCACTGACTTCTCTAACTAACACTTGAAACCAGTCACGCATTTTTACTTCGCCCATGGCCATAGCTCGAACCATAAGCGTAGAAGCTTGCGAGCCTGAGTTTCCTCCACTGGAAATAATTAGAGGGACAAAAACAGCCAAATACCAAACAGCGTCTAGTTGCTTTTCGTATCTAGCCATAGCGGAAGCAGTAAGCATTTCGCCTATAAGCAGCAAAACAAGCCAACCGGCTCGCTTTTGAATAAGCTCTCTGAAGCTGGTACGCAAATAAGACTCATCCAGAGCTTCCATACCGCCGTATTTTTGAGCGTCTTCGGTGCCTTCTTCGCGAATAACGTCAACCACGTCATCAGCCGTGATAAGACCTTTCATGCATCCTTTGTTATCAACTACCGGCATAGCCGTTAAGCCATAACGAGCAAACAGCGTACTGACTTCTTCTTGGTCCATATCTTCAGGACAAGTGACTACGTCTTTATCAGCCAAATCGACTACCATATCGTCAGAATTGGCAGCTAAAAGAGCGTTAATACCAACTTCACCAATTAAACGCTGCTCGCTATCCAGGACGTAAACATGTTCCAGAGAGATACACTCTTGAGCTTGTATGTGCAAGTAGTTGATAGCCGACTCGACGGTCATGGTAGAACGAACTCGAGCAAAGCGAGGATTCATCAAACCGCCGGCGTCATCTTCGGCATAGGCCAAAAGAGCGCTCACTTTATCGCGAGCTCTGGTATCAAGAAGTTCTAACCATTGATCAACTTCTTCTTCAGGAAGCTCAGACAAAATGTCGGCTATGTCATCTAAGTCTAAATAACGAAGCCAAGAACGTCTTTCAGGCAAACTCATAGATTTAAGCAAATCGGCCTGATCGTTCACATTCATACAATCAAGCAAATCTTCTGCTTCTCCTAAAGGTAAAGCACGAAATAGCTCAATGCGCCTTTCGCTACCTAAACGCGGCCAATCACTTAAAGTTTGTTCAAATTGTTCCTGTCTCTCCATACCAGAGCTGACTCCACTACAATTTATTCGGTCTATTTCTTGGCATCTGAAACAGATTGAGCTTTGCTTTCAGTCAAATCTTCGCAAGCTTTAATCCAAGCATAACGAGGATCTTTAGCTAAGCGAACTTCTGATCCGTCAGACAAACGCAACCAAAACTCTTTTTGCTCATTTTGGAAGATTTGCACATTGGCTACCACTTTGCCCTTTTCACCAGTATAAAGTTTGAAAGAAGCCACCGGCTCTTGCTGAGCAACAGACTTGGATTTATTCAGCTTGCTTTCCCATTGCAAATCGACCAAGTTATAAAGTAAAGTATCGACTATTTCCAGCTGTTTGGCTTTATCTTCAATTGCATGGCTGGGAGAGCTAATAGTCCAACCGATCTTAGAACGCTCAGCTGCTACCTTATAGGGGCCTTCGCTACGCTTAGAAGCCACACTTACTTCAAAACGTTGTACTTCATCTAAGGAGATGTCTACAACATGACGATCTATAAAATCGAAGCTGCGCTTTCCAGTTAAAAGCTTGAGTCCCTCTTCTAAACTTTTGCAATTGAGCCAAAAACGTTCGTCAGGCTGGTTGCGTGAAGCATAAAATACCCCTACTT
>SFMI01000149.1 GCA_004554425.1 Candidatus Saccharimonadota bacterium
TGCGCAATCCTTTACGACTCGATTCGTCACGCAAATCGTAGACGCCGTTAATCTTCTTATCCTTGATGGCTTGAGCAGCCCTTTCGACTAAAGCGGCTTTATTGACCATATAAGGAATTTCATCAACAACTATAGCGGTACGTCCATCTATTTCTTCGCGATGGGTAACTGAGCGCAGCAAAACCTTGCCCCTACCCGAAGCATAGGCTTTCTTTATACCAGCATTGCCGACAATTAAAGCACCAGTAGGAAAATCAGGCCCTTTGATATACTCCATCAAAGCATCCGTACTTATATCCTTATCTTTAATAAGGGCAATGCAACCGTCGATAACTTCGCCTAAATTGTGCGGAGGAATACGACAAGACATACCTACGGCTATGCCTTCAGAGCCATTGATGAGCAAATTGGGAATAACCAAAGGCAAAACTTCTGGCTCTTGGGTAGAATTATCAAAATTGGGGCGCCAGTCTACTGTATCTTTACCTAAATCGCGTACAGTTTCCATGGCTATGCGAGAAAGTTTGGCTTCTGTGTAGCGCATACTAGCTGCCGGGTCACCATCGACGGAGCCAAAGTTTCCCTGAGGCCATACTAAAGGATAGCGCATATTAAAAGGCTGAGCCAAACGCACCATCGCATCATAAACTGCGGAGTCACCATGAGGATGGTAACGAGCAATTACGTTACCTACCGTAGCCGCAGACTTACGGAATTTGCGATCAGGGGTAATATGCTCCTCAAACATAGTGTAAAGAATACGTCTATGTACAGGCTTAAAACCATCGCGAGCGTCGGGAAGAGCCCTAGCTACAATTACGCTCATAGCGTAATCGACATAAGCCTCTTTCATTTCATCTTCAATAGGGGCCGGAGTAACGGCAATTCTATTTTCCATGAGTTCTCCTTAGAATTTCGAGGCTTATAACTTAAATATCTAAGTTTTTGACTTCGCGAGCATACTTAATAATAAACTCACGGCGAGGTTTTACCTCATCGCCCATTAACACGGAAAATATTCTGTCAGCCTCAACAGCGTCTTCCAATTTTACTTGCTTCATAACTCTGTGTTCTGGATCCATAGTTGTATCCCAAAGTTGCTCAGCATTCATTTCTCCCAGACCTTTATAGCGCTGAATTTCTACTTTGTCGCCCATTTCAGCGGTCATAGCTTCACATTCTTGATCTGAGTAAACATACTCACGACGTTTGCCTTTAGTAAGCAAATACAAAGGAGGTTGGGCTACATAAATATGGCCTCCCTCAATAAGTTCGCGCATCTGACGATAGAAAAAGGTCAGCAACAAAGTGCGAATATGAGCCCCATCAACATCTGCATCGGTCATAATAACCAATTTGTGGTAACGCAACTTTTCGATAGCGAAATCTTCACCTATGCCTGTGCCTAAAGCAGCAATCATTGATTTAATAACGTCGTTATCGAGCATCTTGTTCAGACGGGCTTTCTCAACATTGAGAATCTTGCCTCGCAAAGGCAAAATAGCTTGGAAACGTCGCTCGCGTCCTTCTTTAGCTGATCCACCAGCCGAATCTCCCTCTACAATAAACAACTCACATTCAGAAGGATCTTTACTGGAGCAATCGGCTAATTTTCCTGGCAAAGAGCAAGTTTCCAATACGCTCTTGCGACGCACATTTTCGCGAGCTCGTCTAGCAGCATCACGAGCATTTTTGGCCGATTGGCATTTTTCAAAGATGGCTCTGGCCACATCGGGATTTTCTTCCAGATAAGCGGTATAGAACTCATCCATAATATTATCGACAGCCTGACGAACTTCAGGATTGAGTAAAGAAATCTTAGTCTGACTTTCAAATTGAGGATTGGGCAATTTTACAGACAGAATAGCGCACAAACCTTCGCGTACATCTTCGCCACTGAAATTTTCGTCTTTGTCTTTCAGCCAACCGCGCTTACGCACAACACTATTAGTAATACGCGTCAAAGCATTGCGGAAACCAGTAACGTGGCTGCCACCTTCATAAGTATTGATATTATTGGCAAAGGAATAAAAATCTTCTTTATAAGATTTGTTATATTGAAGAACCAATTCAACATCGACTGGGCCAATTTCATTATCAGCAAATTTGACGCTTCTATCAATATAGAACGGAGTATGTAAAGGCTCCTTGCCTTCGCTAAGATAATTTACATATTGACGAATACCGTCAGGATAATGGAAATGATGAGCTTTACCTGTAGCTTCTTCGCTTATATCGATAGTTAAACCACGATTAAGGAATGAAAGTTCTCGCAATCTCTCGCTAAGCTTTTCAAAGGAAAAACTTGTAGTTTCGGTAAAAATCTCGGGATCGGGAAGTAAAGTGACTTTAGTACCTGTGCGCCCTTCTTCACCTTCGTAGACGCGCATATCCCCTACAATTTCGCCACGGGAAAAATCTTGTACAAAACGCTTACCTTCGCGATAGACTTCTACTTCCAAATGCGACGAAAGAGCATTAGTAACAGATACGCCCACTCCATGCAAACCGCCAGAAACTTTATAGCCCTTACCATTAAACTTTCCGCCGGCATGAAGTTGAGTCATAACCAATTGCAAAGTAGGAATGCCTGCTTGAGGGTGAATGCCTGTAGGGATACCTCTACCGTTGTCGGCTACACTGACCGAACCATCACGTTTAAGAACGACTTCTATGTGGTCGCAAGCTCCAGCTAAAGTTTCATCTATAGCATTATCTACTACTTCAAAGACAATGTGATGTAAACCGCGGACGCCCGTGTCTCCGATATACATACCGGGACGCAAGCGCACACCTTCCAACCCCTTCAAGACTTGAATTTCGTTCTCGTCATACTCTTCGGTAACAACTTCAGCTTCGGGTGCGCTGGTCTCCACAGATTCGACCTTATATTCCTCGTCGCTGCCGAGAGTAGTTGCCTCAAAGGCCGCATGTTCAGTGGAATCCATCTAAAAAACCTCCAAAAATACTAAAGAAAAAATGCTCATTTCTAAAAGCAAGAGCCCAAAATCTTCTCTTATCAACTAAATTTCAATGTTTGTGATCTTAGCAAAAAATAAGCTAATATCTTTCTAAAATTCTTCCTGCTCTTCGGCGCGACTTTTAAGGTAGTCTATAGTAAAAGCTATAACGAAGCCCAATACGCCGCCAACACAAAAACCGATAAGTACAGCTAAAAAACCGATACTTCCGGCAGCTCCTTCCAAATACTCCGACTCGCTGCTGGGAACCATGAGCCACCATCCTAAAGCGGCAAAGATAACTCCCCCTACCACCGTAGGCAAGACACAGCCCAATAACCCTGCCCGCTCTAAAAATGTTTCTTTTAATGCCACTTTGCTCTACTCCAATTCTGACAGACAATTTAAGTCGCAGTTTTTGCCAGTTTAGCTCAATTTGCAAACCTTTTGAAAATGCCTAAAATTCGCAGAAATAATCAACTTTAAGGGATTCTTTTTTGGTCATTTTTATCCTGCCGTTTTCCTTTTTTTCACCTTAATTTAAGCCTTATTCTCTGTAGAAAAACGACTTTTTTCTGAGAGTGATAAAGAGTCGTATATATTCTGATATTTAGCCAAAACTGTCTTCTCAGAAAAATTATCCTCTACAAATTTGGAGGCTACTACGCCCATTTCTTGAGCCTTTTTTCTATCTTTCCAAAGTTCGTACATATGTTGAGCGAATTGATCTATCTTACCGCTATCAACACTCAAATTTTCTTCTTGAGGCAAAGCTTCATCTACTCCACTAGCTTTTACGGCTATGACCGGTAAGCCAGCCGCTTCAGCTTCAGCTACTACCAATCCCTGAGTTTCAGTTTCGGAAGCAAATACAAAAGCCAAAGAAGAAGCGTAATAATCTTTAAGTTCTTCCCTCTTCCTCCAGCCTAAAAAGTGGACTAATAGCGATAGGTCTTTACTATCAACTAACTTTTCCAAGTCTGCTCTAGCAGGCCCATCTCCTATTATAACTAAATGCGGCAAAGCTTCAGCGCCTTTTTCTGTTAACTTGTCTTCGTTTTTAAGCTTGGCATTAAGCACGGAAAACGCCTCAATAATAAAATTTATAGACTTTTCATAAGCTACTCTGCCTACGTACAGAAAAGGTTTGTCAGATAACTTTAACTCTTTTTGGAGTTTGTCACGCTGTCCATTTCTAAAAGAGTCCAAATGTAAACCACTGGGAATAACTTTAAATGGAGC
>SFMI01000150.1 GCA_004554425.1 Candidatus Saccharimonadota bacterium
AAAAGGTGACTATCAGGAAGAATTAAAGGAACGCCATTGTAAGCTGCCGTTTGCACGCTATTTTGTAAAAACGACTCGTAATCAGTTTGCATAGGGCTGCTAAAAGAGGCCGTTTGCAAAAAATAAGGCGTAAGTGCAATGACTGTCAATAAACAAGCTAAAAGACGCGAAGCCCATTTTTTTTGCCAAAGCCAAGTGAAGCCATAAGCGGACAATCCAGCCATGGGCACAACAACGACATAAGCAAAGCGCCAAGAATCGAAAGAATAAACACAAGCATAATCTCCAAAAGGATACCAAGCCAAAAATAAAGTGAACAGCGCCAACCACAAAGCTGACCCCCAAACGGCCTCAGCTTGCCAATTAACAGTAACGGCGAATTGGGCCTTGGCCTCTTTTTTACTTAGCGATCTAACATGAGGCGCTGCTACCACAAGAGCTATCACCGCTAATATAGTCAAAGTCAGCGGCCAGCCTTGGTTTTTTATGAAGTAGAATCCGTTATTGTATAAGTTTAAGGCCCTATTTTGCCAAATAGTCAGACCAGGCCGCGCCAAAGCCACAAAGTGATGATCCAATTGCGACGGATGCACAAAAACTGCCCACAATGCCGACCAACTGAAAAGGACAAATATGCAAAAAGCAACGACTATTTTTTGCCAAGCAAACACAGCTTTGCTAAAACAGGAGCGCCAGGTTAAACAGACATACACCAAAGCAGCTAGTGCCAAAGCTATGGCTCCCTCGGGGCGCATTTGGGTTAGCCAAGCGCCGCTTAAAGCCAACCATAACATATTAAGCCAAGTAAAAGAATGGCTGCAGCAAAGCCAAGCTAGAGCAAATATAATTAAGGCGTTCAAAGTTGCTAATTCAGCAGAAGCTCCCTGAGCCAAATGGAGCAAAAAAGGCAGGAAAGCTAGCACAACACTAATACCCCAAGCACTAGGCAATGGATACAGAAAGCGCAAAAGTACAAACAGCGCAGCGATACTGCCAGCTAGCAGCAACTTATTTAATAATGCAGCTTGATACCAAATAGGCCAAAGAGCAGCTCCCGATTTAGCATAAAAAAATATTTTATGACAAACGCCGATTAAGTAAGGCCAACCTTGTGGATAAGGCGGTTGAAAGTAGTTAAACAGTTTTACTTCATCACAACTATTGATATAGACTAAAGGGCATGTTCGACCATTTTGAGCAATGTTCTTTCCAGTAGAAGCATAATAAAATTCATCATTATAAACATGAGCCTGAAAATAAGGTTGCGTATATAGCAAAGAACCGACCAAAATAAACAATGAAGTAAACGCCAGCCAGTCTTTTACAGTCCATTTTTTGAAACTCGGCATCAAAGCTACTGCCGAAACTGACAGCAAAAGTAGCAAATGGATATTTAATATCCAAACATATCCATGTTCAATTAACCACTGAGAAACGCTCATACCAATCGTTTTTCCTAAGAATTGACGCGCAACTGTTCGTATCGACTCTAATTTGGGCCTGCCCTTTCCATCTATCTTTCAATATAGTGACATACAACCAACTCAAAGCCGAAAAAATCCCGAAATAAGCTTATTTTGAGACTTACTCGCAAAAGGTCAAAATCGATGATCTAGAGAAGGCCTAAGCCGTTTTTCTGGACGTTACCTAAATCCGCATATTAACGAAGTTGTGAGGGTATATATGAGCCAAGATCGTATGCCTCCTGAGCTGCTGAATAATTTTCCGCAGCGTGAAAAGGAGCAAGCAAAGCCGAATTTTGACGATTATGATTATCAGCCACCTTCTCAAGAGCTGAGCCAAACTTATTACGTCAGCCCTTACGTCGTGGCAGGCTTCGGCCTTTTGCTTTTCACTATATTGATTGTTTGTGGCTGCGCCTACTTTTTCGGCCAGCAAAGCAAAGTTGCCGAAATTCCCTTACAAGCCACTTTAACTCTGGGCAAAGACGCCAAAGCTAACATCAGTCCTTCACAATGGATTACGTTATCTGTTCCCAGTACCTTAGCCAAAGACAATATCATCAGAACCGGTTCAGACAGAATTTATGTCGTTGAACTCCCCGAAGGAGCAACTTTACGCGCCGACGCCGATACTAGCTTTAAATTCCGCGAAATAAAAAAAGAGGACAATAAAACTTTTATTTGCGTAACCTTATATAAAGGTACACTTTTTGCCTCAGATACCCTCAATACAAAAATTGCAATTTCCACAAAATATTGTGATATAAAACCATTAGCTACCAAATATGCAGTAATTCAGCAAGAGTCTGAAGATCTTACCGAGCAAACAAAAATCAGAGTTTGTGAAGGCAGTGTCGAGGCTGTTCATTCTTTAGATTCCAAAATGAAATTGGCTATCAATGCCGGACAGCAACTGGAGTTGACTGAAACTACTGTAAATAAGCCTCACCAAGCAGAAAAAGATGCTTGGATTACCTGGAATAGCAAGTGGAATGCAGTAGCTGATATAAAAACTGATCGTGGAGTAAAAATCAGTGAGAGCGTCTTAAAGCAAAAAACCCAAAAAAAGAAAAAAGCTATTTCCAATCAAAATTATCAAGTAGAAAATGATGCAAATAATACTGTCGATGATGCTGATTTCCAGCGTTTCCGCGACAGCAAAGCTTCACGCAAAAGTACTGCCCCTACCAGCAATACCAATACACATTCCCAGGCTCCAGCAGAAGATAATACTAATTATATTCCTGAAATTCCTAACAATCGCGAAGCGGACAGACAGCCACAATATATCCCTCCTAAAGCTGTTCCAGCCCCTCCTCCTTTGCCAACTTCCCCTAAGCGAGAGCAATTCAATCCTCGTTACGGAGGAGACAACTATGCACAGCCGACCCGTCGGGGTGATCATAAACCGTCAGCATCTCCAAAAGTGCACCGCAATATGCCTCATGAGAATGTTCCCCCCGTGCAAGTGGCTCCTCCTCCGGATGTTCCCGAACCGCCCAGAGTTGGTGGGAATAACAGAAGGAACGATTCTATGCATGAATTCGATCCGGTAGAGAATAATCAGAAAGAGAAGAAAAAAGACCGCGATCCCAACATGCGCATGGATGCTAGCGGCTTTATGTATCCAGAGCACGACTTTGAAGGCGCTGCTACCAGCAAGAGTGGCGATCCCTTAGATGCCATAACCGACACTAGCAAAGATGTGCTTAAAGCCAAGCCCCCCTCAAGCAAGGCTTTAGATGCATCCACTTATCGCTAAATAAATTAGCAAGTCAAGACAAGCGATTCGCCTTCATTGTGAGGCAGAATCGCTTGTCTTGCGAATACGCCCCAGACCGTTCCATAATTCAAAGGCTTTTTTAACGTGAAAATTCTCCTCATCAATCCTCCTCTATCTGCTGAAGAGCAACACAACCCAGTAGTAGCCAATTTATTTTCCAACGCTATGCCCTTAGGCATTTTATATATTGCCTCTTATTCTATAGAGCGGGGGCTCAATGTTCGGGCGATTGACGCTCCGGCCGAGCGTCTCAGTTTAGATGAAACTATGGCTCGAATAAAAAAATTCAGCCCGGATCTTATCGGTCTAACAACCACTACTCCGGTATTTCATCGTGCCATAGCCCTAGCTAGAGCAATAAAAGATTGGGCTCCCCAATTGCCAATCGTGGTAGGCGGCCCCCACATAAATGCAGCTCCCATTACCTCTATGTTACACGATTGCTTTGATATAGGTTGTATAGGTGAAGGTGAAGAGACTTTCTATGAATTAGCCACCGCCTTGGGACGCGGCGAATCTCCAGACCATATTCACGGCCTAATTTTCCGTCATTCATCTGGCTCCATTCGTTTTTCCCCGCCTCGAGCACCACTCATGAATCTGGATTTGCTGCCTTTCCCGGCTCGCCATCTTCTCAATAGCAAACTCTATACATCTCTACCTACAGATGTACAATATTTGCCCAAATTTACCGTTTTGGCCACTCGCGGCTGTCCCTTCCGTTGCACTTATTGCGATCACGCTTCCGAAGGTGAAAAATATCGTACTGCTTCTCCTACTTATATGGTAAATGAACTAGAAATGTTAGAGAAGCAATATGGAGCCCGCGAAGTGGCTTTTGTAGGCAGCACGTTTACTGCCAAACGAGAAAAAGCTATCGAGTTATGCAACCTAATTTTAGAGCGCGGTTTAAAATTGAAGTGGACATGC
>SFMI01000022.1 GCA_004554425.1 Candidatus Saccharimonadota bacterium
AAGAGCTTTTGAGCTTATGGAGGTAAAACCTTCTCTTCAGTGGGGAAGGAAAAAAAGTGCAGATTAAATAAAAACCACACCTCAAATTAAAGGAGTATAGTTTAATATTGTGACCGATTTAACTGAGAGTCAAATTATTGAGATTGAAGGCGGCGATCAAGGCCCCAGCATGGATTTGGAAAGAATTAAGCAAGTTCTGCCTCACCGCGATCCTTTTTTGCTTGTTGACGAGGTCTCTTATTACGATGGCCTCAATTGTGCCTGTGGCTTAAAAAAATTAACTGGTGAAGAGTATTTCTTTAAACATCACTTTGATGGTAAGCCTGAGTTGCCCAAGCCCATTTTAGTTGAAATCATGGCTCAGTTGGGAGCTGCTTGTGTTCTCAATCACCCCGATTATGAAGGCAAATTGATCTTGTTTGCTACTATCGAAGATTGCGCCTTTGGTAAGGCCCCTGTGCCCGGCGACACTTTAGATTTGCGCGTCGAAACTCGTGGTATGCGTCGCGGAGTGGGCAAAATGAGAGCTCAGTGTTTAGTAAATGGTGAACTTAGAGCCGACGGAGTTCTGATGTTTGCTATTGCCGACCGCAATTAGTTATACTTTTTGCATATACAGTTTGTTAATATTGATGAATATGCCGATTGAGCTGCAGAATGTCTTTTTGCCATTTTTGCTAAAACTGTCGGCATTTCTCTAGTGTAGTCTTGTGAATATTTTTTATTATTTGTGAAATTAAGGCTACACATATATAGGATAGCGCGGCTGTGAGCCGGAGAAAAGATGGACAAATAATGTCTAATTGGAAAAATTCTTTATTAAATTTAGGCATAGCTTCGGATTTAGCTGATATTGCCGCTGAAGGCATGGAAGCTACTGCGGATTTACGTGAACAAATTAGGCAGAATGCTTCTGTAAATCAATGGAAAGTTTTGCAAGTTCTGCAGGAAGTCGGCCTTATGGAAGGTCACTTTTTCCCAACTACTGGTTATGGCTTCAGTGATAGTGGCCGTGATGTTTTGGATGAAGCTATTGCCAAAATCTTCCGCGCTCAATCTGGCGCCATGCGTTTGCAATTCGTTTCCGGTACTCACGCTTTGGCATCCGCTCTTTTTGGCACTTTAAAGCCTGGAGATGAATTGCTTAGCATTACAGGATTACCTTACGACACCATGCATCCGGTTATAGGCATAGGTGAAGCTAAGCGCGGTTCTTTAGCCTACTGGGGAGTGAATTACCGTCAAGTTGATTTATTACCTGATGGTCATATCGATTTGGAAGGCGTAAAAAAGAGCTTAAATGAAAAAACAGCTATGGTGCTCTTGCAACGCTCTCGAGGCTACGCCTGGCGTCCTTCTTTATCGCTGTCAGAGATGAAAAAAGCCATAGATTTAGTACATAGCTTAGCTCCTAAAGTTAAAGTTATGGTAGACAATTGCTATGGCGAATTAGTGGACACAGTTGAGCCTACAGAGATTGGTGCTAATGTTGTGGCCGGCTCTCTCATTAAAAACTTAGGCGGAGCTATTTCTCCTTGTGGAGGCTATATTGCCGGAGATAGCGATTGTGTAGAAGGAGCCATGGAGCGCTTGACGGCTCCGGGTATTGGTCCCGATGAAGGGCCTACTTTAGGCTACAATCGTTTGCTGGCCCAGGGCCTTTTTATGGCTCCTATTGTGGTTGGAGCTGCTTTGGAAGGGGCTGTCTGGGGAGCATGGGTTATGGAAAATTGCGGCTTGGAAGTATTCCCCAAATGGAACGATCCGCGTAGCGATATTATACAAGCTGTACGTGTCAGCTCTGAAGAAGGACAAAAAGCTTTTTGTTTGGGCATTCAGAAGTCTGGCCCTGTCGATCACAGTGCTTGTCCTATTCCTTTGCAACAGCCCGGTTATGATGATCCCGTCATTATGGCTGGCGGTACTTTTATTCAAGGCTCTTCTATTGAACTTTCTGCCGATTGCCCAGTGCGAGCTCCCTACGGCTGTTATATGCAAGGCGGCGTGAGTTTTGCTCATGTACAAATTGGTGTACTTAGAGCGTTGCAAGAAATGAAAAACCGCTCTCTTTTGTAAAGTTTTCTCTTTTCGCACAACCTGTTAGAGCTGCTTTTTTGATGAAGATAGCTCTAATAGGTTAAATTTTTTTGACATCTATCGAGTTTGTGTTATGAAGCAAACTCTAGACAGAGGTTATCATGCAGGATTCCCATCTTATTGGTGTCTTCGATTCAGGAGTCGGAGGCTTAACTGTCGCTGAGCAAATTGACAGAGAGCTTCCCGGCGTACCTTTTATCTTTTTTGGCGATACGCAGCATGTTCCTTACGGTAATCGCAGTGTTTCTGAAGTAGTTAGTTTAATTGATTCGATATGTCATCACTTAATTAGTAGCGGAGCTGAGGTTTTGGTTATGGCTTGTAACACTTCTTCAGCTTTAGCTTTTGATCATGTGGCCGCTTGGTCACCGGCTCCTATTATTGGTATTATCGATGAAGCTGCCAAGGCCGCAGTCAGAGCTACTCGCAATGGTCGTATCGGTCTAATGGCCAATCCGTTGACTGCGGCTAGTGGTGCCTACGAAAAAGCTTGTGCCCAAGCTTACGCAAGTGCTTCTTTAAAAGGTGAATCGGCTGCTTCTACAGTTAAGGTTACTCCTGTAGGCTGTCCCAAGTTAGTTCCGCTTATCGAAAAAGGCTTAGTCAGCGGCCCCGAAGCTCATGAAGCTGTGCGTGAATATTTACGCCCTTTGCAGGAAGCTGGTGTAGATACTTTAATTTTGGGCTGCACTCACTATCCTTTCGTGCGCCCAGTGATCGAAGAACTGGCTGGTTCCGACTTAAAAATAATTGATCCGGCTCGTTATGTTGTTAAGCGTTTGCGCGAATTAGGCTTTGACTGTAGCCCTGCATCTGCCAAGGCTTCGCGTCTTTACCAAGCTAGTGGCAGTGCCGCCGATTTTGCCAAGATAGGCAGCCAGCTCTTAGGCCATGCTATAGGCCCGGTAGAGAGAGTTGAACTTTCTAAAAAATAAACAGCAAAAAGAACGGAATTTGTAAAAAAATATGCCAGAACAGATTACTCTTCTTCAGTCTTTAATCTTAGGTGTCGTGGAAGGCGTCACCGAATTTCTGCCCATTTCTTCTACCGGCCACCTTTTGGTTTGTTCGCAACTTATTGGTGCGGCCAATACCTCGGGCACCTTTGAAATTGTTATTCAGCTAGGTGCTATTATCGCCGTAGTTATCTACTACTGGAAGCGCCTGTGGGAAAAGGCCTCTCAGCTTTTCTCTGGTAATAAAAATGCCCTTGACTGGCGCCAAGAAGGTTCTGCTTGTCACTTTTGGGTTAGCCTTTTCTTGGCTTTTCTGCCTGCTGCCGTCGTTGGCTTGTTGGTACACGATTGGATCGATATCCT
Source organism: Candidatus Saccharimonadota bacterium (assembly GCA_004554425.1). Taxonomy (GTDB): domain Bacteria; phylum Vulcanimicrobiota; class Xenobia; order Xenobiales; family Xenobiaceae; genus Bruticola. The sequence continues at coordinate 3,417 of SFMI01000022.1, forward strand.
TTTGGGTGACGGTCGTTTGCAAGCCTATGTTATAGCGGCGACTCTCTTTGTTGGTGGCATTATTCTTTTAATTGTCGATCGTGAACCTTCCGATAAAGATAAACAAACTGAACCTAAAACTACCGATGAAATAGCCAACGCTGCCGACGGAATTAAGACTGAAGATAAAGCTCTCACCTATAAGCAAGCTTTATGGATCGGTGTAGCTCAGTGTTTTTCGCTTATCCCTGGCGTTTCTCGTTCCGGCTCTACTATCGTCGGCGGCCTTTTGGTAGGCTTGAATCGCTCTCAAGCTACCGATTTTTCTTTCTTCTTGTCTATTCCTACTTTGGGCGCGGCTACCGTTTATACTTTGGTACGTAACTATCAAAAAGTTGTAGAAATTGGAGGCTTGGGAGCCCTTTCTGTAGGCACTATCGTCTCTTTTATTACCGCTTTTGCCGCTATCGGTTGGCTTTTGCGTTATGTTTCTTCCAACAATTTCAAAGGTTTCGCTTATTATCGTATGGCCGCCGGAATTGTTATCGCTCTTTGGACTATATTTTATGCAGCCTAACTTGGCAAATTGCTTAAAACTTCGGCCGAAATTTGTGAATTGACGGCTGATGCTACATGGCCGCCGGAACGTTCTGATTGGCGTTCGGGCGGTTTTTTTTAATTGTTGCTGAATAATTGTTCCAAACAATTCACTAAGAAAGGCCGAAGTGCCGGAAAGAGTTGGATTTTCCTATGGATATACTTAATAATTACCAAAATTTATCTGCTCCACGCATTGTTGGCCTAATGTCCGGCACTTCTATAGACGCTATAGATGCTGTGCTCGTAGAATTGCATAATAATTGGCCGCAGTTTGTGCGCATGAGTTCTTTACCTTTACCTGAGAAAGTGAGAAGCCGTTTATTAGATATTTGTCGTAATCAAGCCAACACAGAAGAAATTACCAGAATGCATTGGCTTATGGGAGAATTGTTGGCCCAAGCTGTATTGCACCTTCAAGAAGAATGTCGCCAAGCTGGAGAAAATTCCCATATCGATTTAGTAGCTTCTCACGGTCAAACGATTTGCCACTTGCCCCAAGCTGCCGATTATCTCGGTTTTCCTGTGCGAGCTACTTTGCAAATAGGTGAGGGGGCCGTTATTGCCGAGCGTACTGGCATTATTACTGTTTGTGATTTTCGCCCGCAAGATCTGGCTGTCGGCGGTCAAGGGGCTCCTTTGGTTCCTTTCGCCGATCGTCTTCTTTTCCACACCTCTACTTGTGATCGTATTGCCCTTAATATAGGCGGTATGTCCAATATTACTTATATTCCGGCTGAAGGAGAATGCTTAGCTTGTGATTGTGGCCCTGGCAATGCTGTCTGTGATCGCTTAGCGGAAATTTACTTACAGCAGCCTTGTGACTTTGACGGTCGTTACGCTTTAAGTGGCCAAGTTATTTCCGAGTTGCTGGAGCAACTTTTACAACATCCTTATTTTAGCTTACCGACCCCTAAGTCTACTGGTCGCGAAGAGTTCGGAGCCCCCTTAGCTGACCGCTTGGCCGAACAAGCTAAGCAAAAAGGCTGGTGCGGCGCCGATATTATGTGTACGGCCGCTGCTTTGACAGCTCAAGCTATAGCTTTACATATATTGCGTTTTGTTGGCTCGGCTACTTGTCAGGTGCTTACTGGCGGTGGAGGCGTACATAATTTAGCTATCATGAGACAGTTGCGTGAGCGCTTACCAAATTCAGTGAGCTTTGTCGATATGGAAGCATATGGTGTACCTACTCAAGCCAGAGAGGCTATGGCTTTTGCTCTATTTGCTCATTATACTATATTGGGTAAAAGTAGCAATTTGCCTGGCGCTACCGGAGCCACTCGCCCTTGTTGTTTGGGCAAGATTGTGCTGCCCTAAGCTTTAGTGTAGAGCAATAGCAGAGAAGGGGGGAAGCATTTTGGCTTTAAGCGAAGTCGCCAGGTGTGACAGGTTATATTTCCGGCATATAGGTGCCGAGTTTTTTTATAGGAGCATTTCTCAGAAGTGCAAATCATTCTATCCCACTCCCGGACTAATTTTAACGCTTTGGCTTCTCTGTTTTTGGCCAGACGCTTATATCCGGAAGGCAAGATCTATCTTATAGGCAAAGCTGAACCAAAAACTCGCGAGTTTATTGTACAAAACAGCAAATTCTTAGATCTTGCGGAAGAAGAAGATTATCACAACGAACCTGTCGAGCTGGTTGTTCTAGTTGGTGTGCGCGAGCCGCACCGTTTAGGAAAATTTTCCGATCTAGTTACCCAACCTTATATTCCTGTCCATATTTACGACAACCACAAAGCAACTCACCAATCTATTATGGGCGATTTAGAGTCTATTGAAGAAAATGGCTCTACCGTTACGGTTTTGTTGCATGAAGTACAAAAGAAGAATATCAATTTATCGGCAGCCGAGGCTACTTTGTGCCTTCTCGGTCTCTATGAAGAGACCGGTTCATTAACTTACAGCGGCACTACTTACGAAGATATTTTGGCCGCAGCTTATATGGTAAAACAAGGGGGAAGTTTGGAAGCTGTCTCCCTTTTAGGACAGCGCCGTCTAACTGCCGAACAAAAGCTTTTAGTTGAAAAATTGCTTGGCTCTATCCAATATTGGAAAGTGGCCGGTCGCCAATGTATGTTCGTTTCTGCTCAAATAGATGAACATTTGGATGATCTTTCTTCTGTAGCTGATCAAATTATGGAAGTGGAAAATCCGGAGGTGCTTTTCTGTGTAATCAATATGGCCAAGCGTTCTTACATTGTAGCTAGAAGTTTGCCCGCTTCTTTAGACGTATTTGCCGTATTGCGTGAGCTTGGTGGTGCCGGTCACTCTACTTCGGCTTTTGCATGTGTTAAGCTCCATGCTTTAGATAAGCTGATTGAAGAAATAAAAAGTATCGCCGAGTCACGGGCTCCCAGAGTTGTCACAGCTCAAGATATGATGAGCTCTCCTGTGGAGGGACTCAACTTGGAAGAGCATCTTACTGTAGCTCAGGCAGCTGAAAAATTACAAAAGATGAGCCATTCAGCGGTATGTGCTTGCCGCAATCAACGTTTTGTAGGTATGCTCTCCAGAGCCGATATAGATAAAGCACTTGGTCATGGTTTACAACACGAGCTTGTGGAAACTTATGTCAACCAAGATTGCACCACTGTCGAGCCTACCACAACTATGGCTGATGTACGTCGTATCTTGACGGAAAATGCCTTAGGTTGCGCTCCAGTTTTGGATAAAGGTCAGCTAGTAGGTATTGTCAGCAAAAGCGATATTTTGCGAGCTTTAAATAATTTCGCCAATGATAATTTTACCGGTGGTAATAACAATTTGGTGCCAGTTGAGTTTGTGCGCTTAAAAGCCGAAACTCTCACCTTACTGAAGCGCTGTGGAGAGATTGGCGCTTCAGTAGGCTTAAAGATCTTTGCTGTTGGCGGTTTTGTGCGTGATATGTTGCTCCATATTGCCAACAACGATATTGATTTGGTAGCTGAAGGAGATGGTATCGCTTTTGCCAAGGTTCTGGCCCAGCAATTACATGGTATATGCAAAGTTCATGAAACTTTTGCCACAGCTCAAGTTTGTTTGCCTGACGGCTTAAAATTAGACGTAGTTACGGCTCGCACCGAAACATATACGCGTCCGGCTGCTTTGCCTGATGTACAAGGCAGCACGCTCAAACAAGATTTGTTCCGCCGTGATTTCAGCATCAATGCTATGGCTTTGCAACTCGATCCAGATAATTTCGGCCAGCTGATCGACTTTTTTGGAGCTCGCTCCGATTTAGAAAAAGGCGTAGTGCGTATTTTGCACAATTTGTCCTTTGTTGATGATCCTACGCGCATTTTCCGCGCCATAAAATTTGAACAGCGTTACGGTTTCCATATGGATCGAAATACCGTTCACTTATTGCGTTCGGCAGTAAATATGGGCTTAGTTAAGATGGTAAGCCCCGAACGCCTTGGCAATGAGCTTTGGCAAATTTTACAAGAACCTTCGCCTCGCAATAGCTTAATACGCATGGATGAATTGCAAGTTTTGCAAACTTTGGATAGCCGCCTAGAATTAAATGAAATGGCTCGGGCTCACCTGGAAAACGGGGAAATTTTGGTGCGTGAATATCGCGATTTGCTGAACCAAGAGGAAGCTAGCTTGCCGCTGCTCTATTTAAATATTTTGTTGCTCGATTCATTGCCTCCGGAAGATATTGCCAAGTTTATAAAAACTTACGCACTTTTCCCCGGCAGCGCTCACAAACTTCTGATTTTAACTAAAGATAAAATAGAGCAGCTGTTAGCTGAGTTGGGCTCGTCCGAAATCGGCAATGGCGCCATATTCAAAAAATTATGCAAATATTCTTTGGAAGGCATAATTTGTTTGGCTGCTCACAGTGACGATTCTCTGGTAAAGAAACGCATTGCCAATTATGTGCGCTTTTTGCGCTTTGTCGAGCCTCCTTTAAAAGGAGCCGATTTAATTGAAATGGGCTATAAGCCTGGCCCTCAATTTGCCCAAATTTTAAAATGGGCTTTGCAAGAGCGTCTTGAAGGTAGACTCAATTCTGTTGCAGAGGCTCGACAAGTTGTGGCGGCCGCCTTCCCAATTCAGTGAGCTTTTTTGTCAATTGTGTGCTCGCAAGCTACTACTGAAGCGTAGCTGGGGTTTTGAGCTACAAAGTTGGGAATGTCGCGCTTCCTAAGGTGAGCTTGCGGATCGAGGCCCAGTAAAAGGCGCCTCACTTCGCGCACTTCATCTAAGGACGCGATCACTTGCAACAGCTCTACTTCTAGAGAGGCTCGGCGCCTTCTGCTGCTTGGGTTTAGCTTTTGCCAAAAGTTTTGCAATTTATAAATATGTTCTCCCAAGGCGGCCGCCTGAGTGAGCAAATCGCGTTCGCGTTGTTCCAAAAATTCATCGATATTTGTCGAGACGTCTGACATTTTTTCCTTTTTAAGTTACTTTCAACAGGCTTTTTTCTAAGAAAATAGGCTGCTTATCTTGTTTAGCAAGAAGTTGTATACCTTGTATATGGCACAAAAAAACTGCCTTTATTCGACTAAAAATTTGTCTCACCGAAAGAAGGCAGTTTTGTATATATTCTTTTGCAGCTTATTTTTAGCTTGACATACTCCCCATAGCCAAAGCCAGGGGCTTTACGGCACTTATGGTAAAGCTGGAGAAAGCACAGTTATCTGGCTGACGCGTCCTTGGGTTAAACGGAAGCCTATGCCTTTATTTTCATAGATTAAGCTGCCATTAGAAGATTTAGTCTGACCGAAAACTTTGGTAACTTCGGATTTAGAAGAGCCTACCTTGACACCTTCTTTAGTAATGAAATCGCCAGTTTCCATGACCACGCCTTCGATAATTTGCTTGGAGTTGACAATTAAGCCTATAGCTTCTTCTTTGTAACGATGCAAACTGCGCCCTTGGCCCATGGGAGTAACGTTATCTGCATTACCCCAAGAATTGCTTACGGTAGAGAGATGGGTGCCAATTTTGATAGAACCTACGCGTTTGCCTGGTACGATAATACGATCGCCCAATAAAGGACGCTCATCTTCGCGTTTAAACACATAAATGCTTGACACTTTGCCATTTCTAATGCTGAAAGCCAAACCGCGAGAAGCATAATTTACATTGCCTTGACCGCGTTGTAAACCTTGACCGTATACTTTGGTAACAGAAGCTCCAGCGGTTCCTATACCAATACCTTCCGGAGTCTTCCAATGGCCACTCAGAACGGTAATACCGATGACGGCGCCATTAGAGCCCATAAAGACTGCTAAACCGTGATTTTTAAAGTGGAGCAATTGGGAGTTGGGATCGTTAGGAGAAGCTACAACTTTGCTAGGAGCTCCCAAAATAGAACGAACTTGGTTAATATTTTGTCCCAAGCAGACGGAACCTACGCTTCGACCACCTTGAATAGAGTTTCCTCCGGCTGCGTAAGCAAAGTTAAGTAATAACAAAAATGATAAAGCTGCACTGAAAGTCAGCTTAAAAATACGTTTGCAAATCATAGCCGGTTAAATTCAGATTAGCTAAAATTGTTCCTGTCTTTTGTAGGGCAGCTATACAATTGGTGCATACATACTATCCAGGTGGCAGTGGCTGGCAATATTGAAGGAGAGAGGGAGCCTATTGGGAAGATCCATTGCCAAATTTTTCCGCGCAGATACAAACGATAGTTAGCGTCAAGAGGAACTTAAAGTGAACAGATTCTTAAACTGGCTCGGCAAGATGGTAGAAAGCGCGACGTTACAATGTCTTTCCCCTATACACCACCGCTTGCTGTTTTTTTTAATTATCTTTTTGCTTATCGCTTCGACGGCAGCTATTGCTTTTGATATTGGCGGATTACCTTACAATTGGTTCTCTATACCGGTTTTTTTAGCTTGTTTATTTTTCAAACGTAAAGGCTTGGTTGTATTACCTCCGGCTTATATCCTTTTGTTGGTAGGTTTATGGAGCCGTCAGGAAATGAAGCTGGCCGACATGCTTAGTTGGTCTACTTTTGAATTTGCCAAGTGGGCGATAGTGGCTGCTTTTACCATTATTACTGTTGAGGGAGCTGCTCGCCGACGCCGTAAAGATGCCGATTTGGAACATGATGTTGACCGCGCCAGAACTTTGCAGCGAGCTTTGGTACCGCCGAATTGTGAAATAGGCAGGGTAAAGCTGTGCGGAATTATGCAACCTTGTCGCAGTGTTGGCGGTGACTTTTACTATTTCCGTCCTTTTCAGGAAAAATTTATTGTTTTTTGCCTAGGTGACGTTATGGGCAAGGGAGTGCCCGCTTCTATGGTTATGTCCATAGTAATGAGCTTTTTCTTTGAATGGGGAAAAAAGAGTTCGTCTCCCTCTCAAATTTTGGGAATTTTAAATCAACGCCTCTTGGGTTTATGGCGTGACGACAATACTTGGTTTACCACTTTATTTTATGGGGTCTTCAACGAAGAAAGCAGCATACTAACTTATGCTTCCGGTGGTCATGATACGGCCTTATTACTTAAAGATGATGGTTCCATACAGCAATTACACACCGACGGAGTGCCTATAGGAGCCTTTGAAGAAAGCGTCTGGGAAGAAAAGTCGATTACTTTAAATGGGGGAGACAGAGTTGTCCTTTTTACTGACGGCTTGACAGAAGCTCGCAATAGTGAAGGGGAATTTTTTACTTTTGAGCGAGTTGTCAAATTTTTACAAGAACATTCCACTTTATCTGCTGAAGAATTAGCTAAGCAATTGGAATTGGCTGTTTTGAAATATACAGGCGGTACTCCTGACGACGATTTGGCTATTTTGGTTATGGAAGTTAAGAAAGGCGTAAAGTGGAATCCGCAAAAAACTTTAGTAGCTAAAGAATTGGGAAAAGCTAAAAAAGTTGAAGCGGCCTCTACACTATAGTTCGCAAGCTATTTTTTAAGGTATATTAGCGCGAAAAATAGGCAGGAGAGCGTGCGGACAATGTATAAAGTTAGACATACATTTTTTCGAGATAATTGAGGCTGAAGCAGAAAATTAAGCCGTGGGCCGGGAAGCCTATGTTTCCTTGGCGCTTTTTTGTGAAAAATTTCCCTCGTCCTCAATCGGGTAAAACTAAATTTAAGGAGACTGTTCCTTTGAGTAGTAAGTTAGCAGGCGATAAACTTTGCATTGACGTTATTCGTGGTTTGGCTATGGATGGCCCTCAGCAGGCCCGTTCCGGTCACCCTGGCGCCGCTATGGCTCTAGCTCCTTTAGGTTGGACTATGTTCAGCAAGATCATGAAACATGATCCTAAAGATCCTCACTGGCACAATCGCGACCGCTTTATTCTGTCCTGTGGACACGCTTCTATGCTCATCTACAGTTTGCTGCATCTTTCCGGATACGGCCTTACTCTTGACGATTTGAAAAACTTCCGTCAGTGGGGCTCTCTTACTCCCGGACATCCCGAGTATGGTCACACTGCCGGTGTAGAAATGACTACCGGTCCTTTGGGCCAAGGACTTTCCAGCGCCGTAGGTTTCGCTTTAGCTGAGCGCTACATCGCTTCTTATTTCAACCGCCCCAACTTTAATGTCATGGATCACTACACTTATGTGTTCTGCTCCGACGGCGACCTTATGGAAGGCATTACTTCCGAAGCCGGCTCTTTAGCTGCTACTTTGGGTTTAGGTAAGCTGATTGCCGTTTATGATGACAACCGCATTACCATTGAAGGTAATACCGACATTGCTTTTACTGAAGATCGCGTAGCTCGTTATGCCGCTTACGGTTGGCACACTCAGCGCGTCGAAGACGCCAACGATACGGCCGCTTTTGAAGCTGCTATTGCCGCAGCTCAGAAGGATCCTCGTCCTTCCTTAATTTCGGTAAGATCTCACATCGCTTATCCTTCTCCCAAGATGCAAGATACTTCCGCTTCTCACGGCACTCCCTTCGGCGAAGAAGAAATTGCCGCCACCAAGAAAGTTATGGGCTTGCCGGAGCACGAGAAATTCTATGTGCCCGCCGAAGTATATGCCACTTGCAGCAAGATCCAAGCCAAAGGCGCTCAAGAGCACGCTGCTTGGAACGAGCTTTTCGCTGCTTATGCCAAAGAATACCCTGAATTAGCTGCCGAATTTGAAAACTGGATGGAAGGCAAACTTCCCGAAGGCTGGGACAAAGATCTTATCACTTTCGAGCCCGACGCCAAAGGTATGGCCACTCGCGTTTCCTCCGGTAAAGTTATCAACGCTATTGCCGAGCGTTTGCCCAACCTTATCGGCGGTTCTGCCGACTTGGAGCCTTCTACCAAGACTCTTATCAAAGGTTCTCCTGCTCAGAGTCCCGAGCACCACGAAGGCCGCAATATTCACTTTGGTATTCGTGAGCACGGTATGGCTGCTGTAACTAACGGCATTATGCTTCACGGCGGTCTCCACGCCTATGATGCCACTTTCTTGGTCTTTGCCGACTACATGCGCGGTTCTGTCCGTTTGGGCGCTTTGATGGGCCTCAATGGTATTCACGTTTGGACGCACGACTCTATCGGCTTAGGTGAAGATGGCCCCACTCACCAGCCCATCGAGCATTTGGCTTCTTTGCGCATTATTCCCAACTTTACTTTGCTTCGTCCTTGTGATGCCAACGAAACTGCCGAAGCTTGGAAAGTGGCCATTACCCACCGCGAAGGCCCTGTCGGTTTAGCTTTAACTCGTCAGAATTTACCCACTTTAGATCGCACTAAGTACGCTCCTGCTGAAGGTTTGCGTCGTGGTGCTTACATTTTGGCTGAAGCTGAGGGCGCCGAGCCTAAGGTTATTTTGATGGCTTCCGGCTCTGAAGTACCTATCATTTTGAAAGCTCGCGAAGTATTGCAAGCCGAAGGTATTCCCACTCGCGTCGTCAGCTTCCCCTCTTGGGAGCTCTTCGAGGCCCAGGATGCCGCTTATCGTGAAGAGGTGTTGCCTAAACACATCACTGCTCGCGTCTCTGTAGAGGCTGCTTCTACCTTTGGCTGGGGCAAGTACGTAGGTGATAAGGGATTCGCTTTAGGTATCGATCATTTCGGCGCTTCTGCCCCCTTTGAAGTTTTGTACGAGAAGTTCGGACTTACCGTAGAAAATACGGTCGCTCACGCCAAAGAATTGCTTAAGTAATAAAATTCTTTAGTAGAGGAGATCTCGTGCTCTTAGTAAGAGTGCGAGATCGATAAGTCCTGTCTTCAATTTGGAAAGGAACATTTTTTAATGTCTAATCTTTTAATTGAGCTCAACAAAGCCGGTGTAAGTCCTTGGTTGGACAATCTCAAACGCGAGATGTTTGCCGACGGTTCTTTGGCTAAGCTTATAGCCGAAGGCGGAGTGCGTGGTCAAACTTCCAATCCTTCCATCTTCCAGAGCTCCATTTCTAAGAGTTCTATTTACGATGAAGAGATTTTACGCTTAGCCAAACTCGGTATGGAAGCTGAGCCTATCGTTTGGGAGCTTATGACTGAAGACGTGCGCTCCGCTTGTGACGTATTCAAAGGACTCTTTGAGACTTCCGGCGGCACCGATGGCTTTGTCAGTTTAGAGCTTAATCCCACTTTAGCTCACGAGACCGAAGCTAGCTTGAAGCAAGCTCGCGAATTGGTGGCTAAAGTAGATCGTCCCAACCTTATGATCAAGGTTCCGGCCACCAAAGAAGGTTTGCCTGTAGTAGAAGCTTTAATCGCTGAAGGTGTAAGCGTCAACGTGACTTTGCTTTTCTCCGTAGAGAGATATGCCGAAGTTATCGAAGTTTGGATGCGCGGTTTGGAGAAGAGAGCTGCTCAAGGCTTATCCCTCAAGGGCGTCAACTCCGTAGCCAGCTTCTTCATTAGCCGTGTCGATACCGAATGCGACAAGCGTTTAGACAAAGCTTACGCTGCCGACGCCAGCTTAGTTGAAAAGTATGGCGACTTGCGTGGCAAGATGGCTGTAGCCAATGCTTGCTTAGCTTACGAGCTCTTCTTAAGTAAGACTAACACCGAGCGCTGGCAGAAGCTGGCTGCTTTAGGTGCTCCCGTCCAGCGTCCTCTTTGGGCCAGCACCAGCACCAAGAATCCCGCCTACAAAGACACTTTGTATGTCGACGATTTAATCGGCCCCAATTGCGTCAACACTATGCCCGACAATACCGTGGCCGCTTTTGCCGATCATGGTACCGTTAAAGAGACCTTGACTCCCGAAGCTATCGCTCAGTCTCATATCTGTATTGAGAACTTTGCCAAGAGTGGTCAAGATCTGGCTGATGTAACTGACAACGTTTTGATGACTGATGGCGTCAAGAAATTTGCTGTAGCTTACGAACAGCTTTTGGCCGCTGTCACCGAAAAACGCGCTAAACTTTTAGCCTAGTATTTAGTTTGCGAACATTTTTTGTTTGAGCTAAGCTAAAAAGGCGAGCTGGGCCAACTTAGGCCCGGCTCGTTTTTTGTTTAATAAGCGAATAGTTATGTTGCATGCTGGTTTTACGCCTGCCATGAAGGCTGCTCTAGCCGATCTGAAAGGGCACCGCTTGGAATCTTATGAGTGTGTCTTCAATAAATTTGGATCTTGCACCTATGGCAATTTGCGTTTTAATCTTGATGGATTAGCCATTGACGTAAGCAATGAACCTAAAGTGTTTCCATTTTTTGATGGTGAAGAAGACGTTGCTTGCTTTTCTTGCGCTTCAGTTAACAAAAATGAGCCATTTAAGCCTTATTTAAAAGCTGATGCTAAAAAATTTGCAGTAAATAAAAGTATTAGCCAAGTAGCGCTTTTGAGTGATCATATAGATGTAAATTATGGCGAATATCAGGTGGAGTTTGATGTCGCTTTGATACTCCACTTTGATGACGAAATTCTTATGTTCGCCCGTGGCATTTGGTTTGCTGAAGAAATTTTTATCGCTCATAATGATAACTATGAAGCTGTTTTTTCTAAAGATAGTTTAATAGAATCGTGGTCTAATGATGGCGATTATGAAGTTAAAGTAACCAGAACCAGAACGCAGCTATAAAAAAGTTGTGATGAAATTGTAAGGCTGTTGTTAGATGTAATTACTAACAAAAGTTTATGCCATATTGGTGCCATATCTTGTTTGTTCATTTAACTGTGGCTGGAAAATTGGTTGCCGATATGGTTACAACTTTAAATGACATATTTTTTTGTGAATCGTTTATAATCACAATTATGACTATACAATTAAAAAATCAACGCGGTGTTTTTTTTGTTCCGGATGGAACAGAAGTAAAAGAAGCTTTAGCTAGAGTTACTCATTTAGCTATAGGAGCTCATCCTGACGATATTGAGTTTATGGCTTGGCATGGCATTTTGGAAGGCTTGGCTGGCCAGGGTAAATTTTTTGCCGGCGTAACGGCTACCGATGGCGGAGGCAGTTCGCGTATTGGTGCTTATGCATCTGTTACAGATGAAGAAATGCGCCTTATTCGTTTGCAAGAGCAGAAAAAAGCCGCTTACTTGGGAAACTATGCTGCCTTAGCTTCTTTAGGATATACTAGCGCTCAGGTGCGCGAGCAAAATCGTGAAGATGTGAAAAACGATTTTAAAGCCATAATCAAAGCTTCACGTCCCCAAGTTATTTTTACTCACAATTTAGCCGACCGCCATAAAACTCACTTAGCCGTAGTGCTTTTAGTTATCGAAGCTTTGCGCGAATTGGGAGAAGAATATTATCCGCAAGAATTTTACGGTGGTGAAGTGTGGCGCAGTTTAGATTGGCTTCCTTTAGCTGAGCGTCGCGCTTTCGATGTAGGGCAGCGTCCCAATTTAAATAGTGCTCTTATGGAATTATATGATTCACAAATTAGCGGTGGCAAAAATTATCACTTAGCTACTCGTGGACGTCGAGAGGCTAACGCTACTTACGCCGACGCTTATGCTCCCGATGAGGCTAGTATGCTGGAGCTATTTATGGATTTACATCCCTTATTGGAACAGCCGCAACTTAATCCGGCGGTTTATTTAAGTAGCTTGATAGACAAGTTTAAGGCAGAAACTTTAGCTAATCTTTCTTCTTTAAGTTAAAGTAGTTCCAATTGGGGCGGAAGCTTGCTGCTTTGGGGCTGTACGTCTATAATGGCTTTCAGTTAGGCTAAAGGCGTTCCAATAGCGATACAGAGTAGAGAAGGTGAGGAAAGCGTGAAGAAGACAAGTCGGTCTTGTTGGGCCAGGAGTGCTGTTTTAACTTTGGCTATAATATCAGCCATAGGATTACCATCTTGGGCCGATCAGAGTGAAGCTGAGCGTTTTCCCATCAACGACGATGTTGATGTTTATGTACCAGAAACTCCTAATGGTTCAGCTCAGCGTTTAAAAGCTACCAATAAGCCGGTTCCTGCTGAAGCCAAAGCTCAAATAAAAGCAAGCTTGCGCGATCTCTACTTTGCTTATAAGGATAAAGACGTCAAAAAAGTACTTTCTATGTTACATGAGTGCATAGAAAGCTCAGCTTTGGAATATGCTCAACGCCATCCGGAGAATGCTCAAGCTGCCGACGAAATTCGCGACGCCTATGAAGCTTTTCATACTGATGTCTTTAATAATAAAGATTACGTTTTAGATCCTTTCACTCTAGAGTTTTGCCAATATAGAACTTTGGAAAATGGCAATATTGAGGTCTCTTCGGCTGTACCTATTATTAGTTCCAAGTCTATGGATTTTGTAGAAGAAACGGCCGATCAAATTCATTATATGACCATATCTCTGCGTTTGGGACGATTTGTCTATGCTCCCGGAGATAAAGGTTGGCATATTGTAGAAATGGACTTATTCTAATTTATGGCTCGTCCCGATACTGTGGAATTTATTGAAAATTTGCGTTCTCAATTGCAAGAGCAATTCAAAGAACATTTAGATGCTCAAGGTAAAGTCAATTTAAAAAATTTGCTTCCGGAAGAACTGGAACATTTTTTTGCCATATTGGGTGAATCAAGATACAGAGTAGGTCAATTTTTACGCTGGATCTATATCCGTAGAGTGCTTGAATTTGAAGAAATGACCGATTTGTCGGCCAAATTGCGCTCTCGTTTGCAGCAATTAGCTTCTATTCCCAACTTAAAATTTGCCGATCCCAAGCAATCGTTGCAAGATACTTCCAAATTCCTCTTCTTGTTACCTGATGGCAATATGGTTGAAAGCGTAAAGATGCGCTATTTGGAGCACTTAGGGCCAGGGCGTGTAGCCGTATGTATTTCCAGTCAAGTTGGCTGCGCTATGGCCTGTCAATTTTGTGCTTCCGGGAAAGCCGGTTTGGTGCGCAATTTGCAAGCTTGGGAGATTGTTGACCAAGCTTTGCAAATTCAACGTCGTCTCGATGGTTGTGGCGAAAGAGTAGCCAATATTGTCTTTATGGGCATAGGCGAGCCTTTCAATAATATGGATAATGTTTTACGGGCCATAAAGCTTCTCAATTGTGGCGACGGTTTCGGCGTAGGTATGCGCCATATAGCTGTTTCTACTTGTGGTGTAGTTCCTGGTATAGAGCGCTTGACCCAATTGCAATATCCTTTAAAATTAGCTATTTCTTTACATGCTACTACCGATGAGTTGCGCTCTAAGTTGATGCCAGTTAACAGACGTTGGAATTTAGAAAAGCTTATTGAAGCTTGCAAAAATTACCAAGCGGCAGTAGGTAGGCGCATAACTTTTGAGTATGTTATGCTTGAAGGAGTAAATGATAGCTTGGAAGATGCCTCCAGGCTGGTTCATTTATTGAAAGGATTGCGAGCTTTGGTCAACCTCATTCCTTGGAATGCTGTCGATCATCCTACTTTTAAGCGCAGTTCCACCAATAGAGTGCGCCGTTTCCAAGAGCGTGTCCAAGAATTGGGCTTACGTTGCACTTTGCGCCGCGAGAAAGGCTCTGATATCGACGCGGCTTGCGGTCAGCTGCGCTTGCGCAAAGCTGCCCAAATGCGCGAGGCGGAAGAAGCTTACTTTGCATATGAGGACTAAATTTGTTCGGTTGGTTACTGAGAATTTTTCGTAAATTAGAAAAATCGCTGGAAAAGAAAATCGAGGGACAAGACAGCGGCGTCAATCCTCATTATCTTGAGGCTTCCCGCGCCGCTCAAAGAATTATGCTGGACAATAAAGTCAAAATAGATGGCATGTTTTTTATTCCCAACCTTATTTTGGTGCCTTTCAGCAAAGCAAAAAAAGTTCCCGATTCTTACGTTTCCAACCTTATAGAAAACGTTAAAAATAGTACCGAAGCCAATGTATATAAAACATTAGCTCCTTTTGCAGTTCATATCGTTCATGCAGAAAATGGCTTTTCGGAAGTAGATATGGCCTGGGCCGATAAAAATGAAAATGTTGCTGTCGGCATTGTAGAGTGTTGCCAAGGGCCGTTAGAAGGTCAAATTTGGGGAATCCCTCTCGAGGGAGCTGTAATTGGCCGCGGTAAAGGAACCGATATCCATATCGAAGCCGACGAAAAAATGTCACGTTTACATTTGCAAGTTTCCGTGTCTTTCGACGATCAAATAGTAGTGCAAGACTTAGGCAGCCGAAATGGCACTTTTATTAGAAATAAAGCGATCGCTACCAAGAAAAATATAAAAAGGAGTAGCGGTGTGGAAATTCGGGCTGGAGTTTCTTCTTTTAAGTGTTACGCTCTTCCCGGCCAAGTGAAATATTGGAGTTAAATATAACAAAGTACTTTGCTTAAACGAAAACGACCGCCATTACCATTCTTTTTCTGATATGTGACGGTCGTTTTTGTCTATTATAATAAATTAAGTTAGGCGCTCATCTTGGCAATTACTAAGTTCTCTAAGCAGCGTACACCTTTCATCCACCACTGCTCAGAGACGTGTTCTGGCCTAATTAAGGCTGTATGTAAACCGCAGCGATTGCCGGCCAAAACGTCTGTAAAAAGTTGATCGCCAACCATTATAGCCTCTTGGCTGCTAATGGAGAGGCGCTTTAAGGCTCGGTTGATACCTAATGTAGAAGGCTTAAAAGCTTGAGAAACAAAGGGGATTCCCAGCCTTTTGGCAATTTTTTCTAAGCGTCTGGTGACAGCGTTGGAAACTATACAAAGCTTGAAACCAGCAGCCTTGGCTTCTTTAACCCAATTGCTTACAGCATTGGGCAGGGAAGTACCGTTCCATTTTACCAAAGTATTGTCAAAGTCTAAGAGAATACCCTTGATTCCCAATTCGGTAAGGCTGGCGAGATCTACGTCAGCCACAGAAGTTACTTTAAAGTTGGGGGCTAACATTTTTCTTATCATCACCCAAGTATTATAGCAGAAATATATTGAATGATCAGTTAATCTTTTATTAAAATTTTGCACTGAATTATTTATATTTTGATGCTAAATGTATTGTAAGTGCAAGATATTGCCGTGCTTTTGAGTGCTTAGTTTTTATTTTTTAATTAGGTTGCGCCAATAATTCAACAAATCGCTAAGCATAACAGTTAGCGGTATTTGTGCCTGCCAACCTATGGCTTTTTCTATTTTTTGCTTATTCCCACAAATAATATCCGCTTCTTTATGGAGGCGAATTTTGGAAGGATCTTGTTCTGTGCTTATTTTTACTTCGGAAAGACTGAGCATATCCTTTAAGATTTGCTCCATAGGTAGGCTTTGGCCGCTGCAAACATTGTAAACTTGATTATTGGTGTTTGGGCTGTTTAGCAATTGCCAGTAAGCTGCTACTACGTCGCGCACGTCGCAATAATCGCGGCTACAAAATAAATCGCCAGTTTTTATAATCGGATCTTGCTGTTTATTTTCTATAGTTGCGATTTGTCTAGCAAAATCAGCCAAAGCATACTGAGAACTTTGGCGCGGCCCTGTATGATGGAAAGCTCTAGTACAAACTATATACAAGTTTTGGGTATGTCCATATTGCCAAGCTAATAACTCTTGAGCGGCTTTGCTTACGCCATATGGAGATAAAGGGCGCAGCTGATCTTCTTCATTAAAAGGCTTGGCATCTGCGGAAGAGGAGCCGTAAACTGCCGAAGAACTGGCTATATGAACTTTAGCTCGGCTGCCGCTCAAAGCTTCCAGTAAGTTAAGCTCACTATTTACATTATTAAAAATTGTTTCTGATGGATTTTGCCAAGATAGGGGCACTGAGGTTTGAGAAGCTAAATGAAAAACTAAATTAGGGTGTAAGTCTCGGTAAAATGGGGTTAAATTGGCTAAATTGGTGCCAGGGCGACACAGGCCGTAAACCTCAGCGCCCTGTTTTAAGCAATACTCTGCCAAATGAGAGCCGACAAAACCGTTAACGCCAGTTATAAAAACATGCATAAGCTAAAGTTGCTCTTTTAGCCAATGGTAAGTTTTAGCTAAACCTTCATGCAAGGCAATTTTGGGGCTCCAACCTAACAACTTTTTAGCAGCTGAAATGTCAGGACAGCGGCGGGTAGGATCGTCACCTGGCAAAGGTTTATAAGTTAATTGAGGCTTTTGGCCGCACACTTGGCCAATAGTTTCAGCCAGTTCTAACATAGTAAATTCACCAGGATTGCCTATATTTATAGGGCCGCTTTCCTGGGAAAAAAGCAAACTGAGCAAGCCTTCTACGGTATCGTCAACAAAGCAAAAAGAGCGCGTTTGCCTTCCATCCCCGTAAATAGTTAATGGCTTAGAGTTGATGATTTGGCTCAAAAAATTGGTAATAACGCGACCGTCATCGGGGCGCATATAGGGGCCATAAGTATTAAATATACGGGCTATAGCTGTCGAAACTCCATACTGCTGACGGTAAGCGGTGATTAAAGCTTCGGAAAAGCGCTTCGATTCATCGTACATAGAACGTGGCCCTGTACAACTTACATTTCCTCTATACATTTCATTTTGTGGGTGTACTAGTGGTTCACCGTAAACTTCCGAGGTCGACGCTTGCAAAAAGCGGGCTTGGCAGCGGCGAGCTATCTCTAGAGCGTTGCGTACTCCGACAGCACCTACCCACAAAGTTTCCAAAGGTATAGCTTGGTAGGCTGGAGGGGAAGCTGGGCAAGCCAAATTGACAACTGCGTCAAAACGGCCTGGCAAATTTGAAACAGAACAAAGATCAGCTTCAATTATTTCCAAATTTATATTTGACAAATTTTCGCGCCGTCCGGTACAAAAGTTGTCTAGCACAGTAACTGAACATCCTTTGCGTAAGAGCGCTCTACATAAATTGGCGCCAATAAAACCTGCGCCACCGGTGACTAACACTTTCATGGGGAGCGATTTTACTTGTGTAGCGTAGCTTTCCTTCTCCTTTAGTTAGGAAACGCCGACAATGCGGCTGCTTATAGCCCTGTAAAGCTTGTGTGAAGGTATAAAAAGTTAAAACAACGAAAGCGGAACGGGCACTTTGTCGCCGATTTTAGTCTTTGGGGCTTCTTTACGGCTGTATATCAAGTGTCAAAATAGTTTGACTTATAGCTTATTAAGCTTTCTGAGCCTAGCCGAATATAGCCAAAAGCAGAAGTCGCAGAAAGCTGAACGAAGCGTCAGCAGAATGGAATAGAAGTTTCAGTTATATGTCCGAATTAAGTTTGCAGGATGCCCTCAAAGAGCGAGTTTTAGTGCTCGATGGGGCTATGGGCACTATGGTGCAGCGCTACAAATTGGGGGAGAGCGATTACCGCACAGAGCGTTTTAAAGATCATCCAGTAAATGTCAAAGGCAATAATGATTTACTTTCAATCACTCAGCCCTTTGTTATTCAAGATATACACCGTCAGTATTTAGAAGCCGGCGCTGATGTAATTGAAACTTGTACTTTTGGAGCTCAACGAATTTCGCAAAGCGAGTACCAAACTGAGCATTTGGTGCGTGAAATGAACTTGGCAGCTGCTCATAATGCATGTCAAGCTATCAAAGATTTTCTCAGTAAACCAGAAAATGCAGGCAAGCAAGCCTGGGTAGCCGGTTCTATTGGCCCTACTGGCAAAACTTTATCTATGTCTCCCGACGTTGAGGACGCTTCTGTACGCTCCATTACTTTTGATGAGATGGTGGAAGCTTACTTAGAACAGATTTTAGCTTTGCAAGAGGGTGGAGTCGATTTCTTCCTGATAGAAACTGTCTTTGACGCTTTAAATGCCAAAGCGGCTATATATGCTTTGGACTTAGCCAGAGAAAAAACCGGAAAAAGTCTTCCTTTGATGATTTCCGTTACTATTGCCGACAAATCGGGACGCACTCTCTGTGGCCAAACTTTAGAAGCCTTTTGGGCTTCTGTATGCCATGCTAAGCCACTTTTGATTGGTATGAATTGTGCTTTGGGAGCCGAAGAGATGGCTTCTCATTTGCAAAGCTTGAATAGCTTAGTAAATTGTGGCATCAGTTGCTATCCTAATGCCGGTTTGCCCAACGCCGAAGGCGGTTATGACGAAACTCCTGAGCATATGGCTGGAGTTTTGGCCGATTATATTAAAAAAGGCTGGCTTAACTTGGTGGGCGGTTGCTGTGGTACTTCGCCTGACTACATAAGAGCTATCGCTAAAGCTGTTAAAGGTTTGCAACCTAGGGCTATTCCCGAAGCGAGACCGATTCCGGCTTTATTGTCTGGCTTAGAGTTGTACCGCCTTCCCAAAGGCAGTTTAGCTGCCAAGCCTAATTCAGCCGCTTCTTTTACCATGATTGGTGAGCGTTGCAATTTGTCAGGCTCGGCCAAGTTCGCTCGCTTGATCCGTTCCAAAGACTATGAAGCAGCTTTAGCTATAGCTCGTCGCCAAGTCGAAAATGGCGCCAACGTTATCGATATCAATTTAGACGATTCCATGCACAATTCTGTGCAAGAAATGGAGCATTTTTTAAGGCTGTTAACTTCTGAGCCAGATATTGCTTCCGTGCCGATTATGTTAGACAGTTCGCACTGGGAAGTGCTTGTAGCTGGCTTAAAATCTTTAGCCGGACGCAGTTTAGTTAACTCCATTTCCCTTAAAGAAGGCGAGGCCGAATTTAAGCGCAAAGCTCTGGAAATCAGGCGTTTGGGCGGTTTGCCCGTTATTATGTGCTTTGACGAAAAAGGCCAAGGCGATACTTTAGAGCGTAAAAAAGAAATCGTTGATAGAGCTTGCCATATTTTAATAGATGAACTGGGACTAGCTCCTTCGGAAATTGTTATCGACTTAGCTGTGCTTTCGGTAGCCACCGGAATTGAGAGCCACGCTTCTTATGGTCTTGATTTTATCGAAGTTGTAAATTATGTAAATCAAGCTTGGCCCGGAGTTATGACTAACGGTGGCATAAGCAATGTTTCCTTCTCGTTACGTGGCAATAATCCAGCTCGCGAAGCCATGCATGCAGTTTTCTTGCATTATGCTTGCCAAGCTGGTTTGACTATGGGAATAGTCAATGCTGGTATGCTGAAAAATTATGATGAAGTAGCTCCAGATTTGCGCCAAGCTGTTGAAGATGTAATTCTCAATAAGGATCCTGAAGCTGCTGAGCGCCTTTTGGAAGTTGCCGAACGCCACCGCGCTGATGCTTCAGCTATGGCCGTGTCTTCTCAAGACGATTGGCACAAAGCCAATGTGGCCGAGCGTTTGAAAAATGCTTTGGTACGTGGCCTTACCGATTATTTAGATGAAGACATAAAAGAAGCCATAGCCGAAGGCATGACTCCTTTGCAAGTAGTTGAGCAAGCTCTTATGGGTGGTATGCGCCACGTGGGAGAGTTATTTGGCAGTGGAAAAATGTTCTTGCCTCAGGTTGTTAAGAGTGCCAGAGTCATGAAAAAAGCTGTCGCTTGCTTAGAACCTTACTTCGCTGATAGCAAAAATGGGCAAGAGCTGCGCGGTCGTATTTTAATGGCTACCGTAAAAGGAGACGTTCACGATATAGGTAAGAATATTGTTTCTGTAGTTCTGGGTTGCAATGGTTTCCAGGTAGAAGACTTGGGAGTTATGGTTCCAGAGTCAGATATTGTGAATAATGCTATCAAAACAAAAGCACAAATTATTGGCTTGTCAGCTCTCATAACTCCGTCTTTAGATGAGATCGTAACTGTGGTCAAATGCTTAGAAGATGCAGGGGTAAGAGTTCCCGTTATGGTGGGAGGAGCTGCCACTTCTCCAATTCATACAGCAGTGAAAATAGCTCCTCATTATAGTGGCCTAGTTATACACGTTCCTGATGCCTCTTTAGTGACTGAAGTTGTGAATAACATACTCAATAGTGAGAGCAAATATACTTATGAAGCTGCTATTAGAACTGAGCAAGAAGCTTTGCGCGAGCAATGGCAGAACCGCTTGAATCATCTGGAGTTACACAGCTTTGCTGAAGCTCGTAAGAGGGCTCCTCACTTTAATTGGCAAGCTGACTCCGATATCGCTAAGCCTCAAGATCCTTCTGCTAAAGTTGTCGATTTCGATTTGCGTGAATTGAGTGATTATATAAATTGGCAGGAATTTTTGGCTGCCTGGGGCTTAAAAGGGCGCTATCCTGACATCCTCAATGATGCTGAATTGGGAGATAAAGCCAATAAGCTTTATAGTGATGGTCGCAGTGTATTGGAATATATTATGCGCACCAAAGCTCTTAAAGTACGTGGCCTTTACGGATTCTGGCCGACCAACAGCTCTGGCGAGGATATTTTGCTTTATGCCAAAGAGAGCGACAGTAAGCCAATGGCTGTCCTGCCTACGTTGCGTCAGCAAGCTGAAAGCTTAGAAGTTTGCCTGGCTCTGGCCGATTTTGTTGCTCCTACGGAATGTGGACGCAAAGATTGGCTGGGAATGTTTGCCGTTTCTTCTGGAATCGGATTGCCTGAACTGAAAGCCAAATATGAAGAGCAAAATGATGAATACCATGCTTTAATGGTCGGCTTTTTAGCTGATAGGCTCTGTGAAGCAGCCGCCGAATGCTTGCACAAAAAAGTACGCTCCAGTTGTGGATATGCCGATCCTAACAATATTTCGATGCATGAAATACTGCTTCACCATACCAGAGGAATCAGACCGGCTCCTGGATATCCATCTTGTCCAGATCATTCCAACAAAGCACTTATTTGGCAGTTACTGAAGCCTACAGAACACATAGGTGTGCATTTAACTGACAATTATGCGCTCAGTCCAGCTAGCTCGATTTGTGGATTCTATTTCTCTGCTCCTTGGGCTCGTTATTTCTCTTTAGGAAAGATAAGCCGCGAGCAAGCAGAGGACTATAGCAAACGTTGCGGACGCACTTTGCCTGAAACCGAACGTTGGCTGGGAACAAACTTGGGTTATTAACCCTAAAAAATGTCAAATTATTAAAGTTCTATTAGTTGTTTTTTAGTGAAAGAAAATGATGAGGAATAGCTCTATGGAAGAAAATATTCACACCGAATCTTGCCATCGGGAACTTGGAACTGAAACATCCGGTTCGAAAAATATTCAAGCCGGTGTTGAAGTTACTGAAGCATCTGGATCAGGAAATGTTCAAACTGGTGCTGAAGTTGCTGAAGCGTCTAGTTCAGAAGATATTCGAACCGATGCTGAAGCGGAAAAAGAGGAGAATCAGAGTGAATCTGAGCCGTCTCTTGCTCAGTGCTCTCCCAAAGCTCTTCCGGCTCCTAAAGAGCCTAAGGGAACTTTAGCTGCTCCTCAAGCTCCCAAAGGAGTCTTAAAAGCTCCTGCTGTGGTAATTCATGTTCACGAGCCTAGTCCGGAATTGGAACAATTGGCTGAAGTGTTTTGCTCCGAAGAGCCGGAAACTAAATCTTTAGAGCCTGTACCAGAAAAGCATAAAGCCAAACTAGAAGCGGCTGCTCCTTGTGCTGCTTTGCCTGCTGAAGCGGAAGCTGCTAAATCCTCTACCCAAATTGCTAATGATGCTGCTGACAGTGCTCTTGGCGAGCCAGTTGTAAAAACTCAGTTATCAACTTCTACTTCAGAATTTGCCAACGAAGAGAAAGACTCTATTTCAACCTCTGAAGAAGCTTCAGAAATTAAAGTAGAAGAAGAGCCCACCCCTGCCAGCAAAAAGGGACGTAAGAAAAAAAATACCAAGAATGTGGAAAAAGCAGCCGAGGAAGAACCTTTACCGGAGCCGTTACTTAACGTTAAAGAGCTGTTCGATTTCCCTTTAGATCGCTTTCAAATTAAAGCCATCAATGCTATTGATCGAGGCAAAAGCACTATTGTGTGCGCTCCTACTGGCTCGGGTAAAACTGTTGTGGCCGAGTATGCCATAAGGAGAGCTTTGCAACATGGCAAACGTTGCTTCTATACTACGCCTTTAAAAGCTCTCTCCAACCAGAAATTCTCCGACTTGCGAGCTATTTATGGTGAAGACAAGGTGGGCTTACTTACTGGTGATATTTCTATCAATCGCAATGCCTACATTGTTGTAATGACCACCGAAGTATACCGTAATATGCTTTACGGTACAGTGTTGGGGGACGTGCGCTCCAATTTAACTTACGTGGAATCGGTTATTGTTGACGAATGCCACTACATGAACGATCCCGATCGCGGTACAGTTTGGGAAGAATTAGTTATTTATTCTCCTGCTCAAGTACAATTAGTAGCTCTTTCTGCTACAGTTGCCAACGCCAAAGAGCTTTGCGCTTGGATGAACAAAGTACATGGTCCGACAAGCTTAGTCGAGTCTTCTTATCGTCCGGTACCGTTATTGATCGACTATTTTGTAGACGGTCAGCTTTTCAAATTGATGGATAAGCGTGGCCATATTAATAGCAAATTGCGTCGCAAAGTAGAGGAAGCCAAGGCCAAAAAGCTGGCAGCTCGTTTGAGCGGTGAAAAAAGTAGTTACGACCGCCGTTTGCAACGTGAAAAAGCCGAGATGGATAAGCGGGCTGTTTATAGTTCTGTAGTTTCTGTGTTGGATCAGAAAGATATGTTGCCTGCCATCTATTTCTTGTTCTCACGCCGTCGCTGCGACGAGGCTGCCGAACTTTGTTCTAGAGCTGTCAAGCTTCCTCCGGAACACTTTGAGGCTCTCAATGCAGCTGTAGACGCCGCTGTGCAAGAGCACCCTGCTTTAGCAGATTGCGCCCAGTTGGAACATATACGTCGTGGTGTTGCTGCTCACCATGCTGGTTTGTTGCCTGTTTTGAAAGGTTTGGTAGAGAATTTATTTAGACAAGGGCTTATAAAAGTTGTCTTCGCTACCGAAACTTTGGCTGCAGGTATCAATATGCCAGCCAGAACTACTGTAATTTCCGCTATTGTCAAAAATTCAGATGAGGGCCTGCGTCCCATGACTGCCAGTGAGTTTTTGCAAATGTCAGGCCGTGCTGGTCGTCGTGGTATGGATGAAGTTGGTCATGTGGTAGTTATTCATAGCGACTACGAAAACTTGGATGAAGTAGGCGCTTTGGCTAGAGCTGGAGCCGATCCTTTGGTCAGTCGCTTTACTCCTGTCTACGGTATGGTGCTCAACTTGTTGCAAGTACATACCCGTGACGAAGCTCGCGAGCTTATCGAGCGCTCTTTCGGTCAGTTCGTTATTGAGCAAAGCAAGGGCGAATATGCCGATTTATACGCCGGTGTAATGGGTGAAGTGAAAAAGAACAGTACCTTGTACTGTACCGATCAGAAGCTTGGCGATGTCAATGATTGGAAGAACTTGCGAAGCAAACTCGACAATCTTAACCGCTCTATCAAGGTAATGAAGAACAAACTTGAAGATTGCGGCGAAGAGCTGACTAAGCAATTTGAACAAGATGTCCAAGAGCGTGACCGTTTAGCTGAAAAAATTGCTGCCATGCACTGTCAGACTTGTGAGCATAGGATTCGCTGCGCCAAGATGTATCGCTCTTACCAAAAAGCCATCAAGCGCAAAGAAGAATTGGAAGAGCTGATCGAAAGATCACGCACTTCTTATTGGCGTCAGTTTATGGCTTTAGAGGCCGTACTTTCCGAGGTCGGTTATATGGCAGATCACCGTCCTACTTGGGAAGGTGAAATGGTCGCTTCTCTTAGAGCAACCAACATTCTGTTGTTGGGAGAAATCGTACTTTCTGGTATTTTGGAAGAGCTTGAGCCTGCCGAACTGGCTGGAGTGGCTTCAGCTTTAGTGTTGGGAGATGCCCGTGTCTCTATGATGAGGCCTCTGGAGCCTTCCAAAAATGCTGAATGGACTATTCAAGCTGTTTGTGCCATAGCTTCCGATGTAGAAGCTCTTCAAGAGCGCTACGATGTGCACGTACCAGTTTTAATTAACTCTACTTTCTCTGGCATTACCGAGTTCTGGTGCCGAGGAACTTCGTGGAGAGATGTGCGCGAATTCTTAGGTGACGAAAATGAAGGCGATCTTGTAAAAGTTATGCGTCGCACTTTGGATATTTTGCGCCAATTCGAGCGCGCTCCGCATGTTTCTGAGCGTTTGGCCGAACTGTGTCGTCAAGCCGAAGAGCTATTAGATCGTGACGAGGTTCACGAAGCTGTAATGTGGAGTGAATAGAGCTGAAAAATAGATAAATTGGCTTGCCTTTTAATAAATACAGTAATAAAATGGAAATATTTTTTTCATAATTGCGACTTTTTAAAAGGCAAGCCGTTTACAGCTGCGGAAAATAGTAATAGCTTTAGTATATAAGTATTTCTGTTTTATCAAAGAAAGGTTTGCTATGAGGAGCGGCGTCACCATATCGAGCCGATTTGGCCTATCCGTATTTTTTAAGTATCTAGCCGTATTGCTGTTGGGCTGGTTAATTATATTTTCTGTATCTGATTCTCTCAACGCTAAACCGGTTTCCGGAGCCAAGGCTAAGGCTGCAGCTAAAGCCAAGGCGGCTAAAGAATCAAAAAATTTAAAAAGAGCCAAGCTTTTAACTAGAAAAGCTGCTGAGTCTATAGCCACTTCAGCGGCTTACGATCAAGCTATTACCTATCTTGAAGAAGCTACCCGCTTAGCACCAGAGTGGCCTGAAGGTTGGAAATTCTTAGCCAAAGTTTATGTTCAGTTAAAAAACTATTCCAACGCTTCTCGCGCTTATAAGAGCTTGGTAGAGCTTAATCCCAACGATTTTGGTATTAAGCGTGAATATGCCAAGTGCTTAGTTGAAGATAGTAAATATGACGAGGCTCAAGCCATTTGGCAAGAAATGCTAGAGCGTAACGGCAACGACGCCGAAGCCGTCTACTACATGGCTGTGATTGCCTATAACCAAGAGTATTATACTGAAGCTTCCAAGCTTGTTGACGATGCTTGCATGTTAAAGCCCAACTATTACAAGGCTATAGCTTTGCAAGTAAAGATCGATACTAGAACGCGCAAGTATTATGATGCCAGCAAGCTCTTGGAGCAATTGAAGAAAGAGCTTCCTGAGAATCATCCCGCTTTAGTGGAAGCGATGACTCAAGAAGAGTTTATCGAAAAGGGATTGCATGCGCAGAAGATCTGGTACGGCGTAGCGGTCGGTGCTTTTGTAGTTATTATTGTGGCGGCTCTTTATATGAGACGCTTAACTACTAAGATAAATATTAAGGCTCCGCCAGCAGAGATGGACAGCATGTCCGAAGATTCAATTTGTGAATATGTGCTGGCTCACATGCGCTGTATTACGCAATTACCTCGCGCTCTCTGTTGGGTTCTTTCTATGGATGGACGCCACATAGAACTCATGCGTAGCGAGCTTATTACCGATCCTAGTATTTTTGCTTTGCGCAATTTTAATAGCAGCAGCATGAGCGATTTTGTGGAGAGTTTTGGCAAATCGCCATTTCTTTACAAGTCTGTTAGCAAGGATGCTTTATTCCGGGAGACTTTTCCCGATTTAGCAGAAGATTTGCGCGACATTGAAATGAATGTCGGTGTGCCTATTGTTTGGCAAGGTGAATTCCGAGGCCTCATTTTACTGGGACGCAGCCGTAATTCTGATAAAGATGAAGCCAAGCGCAACTTTGAAAAAGGCATGGAGCGTATGCAAGAAATTTCTGAGCAAGGCGCTGCTGCTTTAGATCGTTTGCGTCAACGCAAGATTAAAGATATAGATACTCGCACAGGTTTATGGAATCGCGACTATTTCGAGCGTAAAATTGTAGATATGAGCCGCGGCTGCTTTATGATTGAACAGCCCCTGTGTGCTTTCATGGTTACTGTCGACCAAGCTAGTCGTATTTTAGACACAAAAAGCGAAGAATTTTGTATAGACTTCCTCTATAAAATGGGAGCTCTTTTACAATCTGCTTTGGCTAAAGAGCCCAACGTTATTTTATGTCACTTAGATAACGGTGTTTTTGGCGTAATTGCTCAGGAGCGCAATGCTGATGAAGGTATTCGCATGGCCAAAACTTTGCAAACTTTCATTTGTCAAATTGAGCTTCCCGATACTAAAGAGTCGGCTACCGCCTTAGTTGCTTGGACATTATTCCCCGAAGATTCCGATGATCCTAAGATGCTTAGGGCTGTATTGAGTCGCGCTTTCCGTGACGCTCGTGTGGCCGGTGGTAATAGGGTAGTTAGATCTGAAAAAGTCACTGAAGCTACCAAGGCTGCTTCTGCTCCTGTAGTAGAGCAAGCGCCGGAAGAAAAATTGGTTATTCGCCGCAATACCCCTGTTGGAGCTACTCCTGATGGTGCTGTTGCTGGCACTTTACCTGGTATTACCGTCCCCAAAATTACTGCCGCTACTCAACAGACTGCCGCTTCGACTGCTGCTAAAGCCCCTACTGTGGGTATACAACAAAGAAGAGCTGGAGCTTCGGCCGTATCTATTAATCTGGAAGGAGCCAGCATTGGTGCAGCTTCACGTCCTTTGCGCACTCCTACCGTAGCTCCCGATGGAGGCAAGGTTGAGCGCTTGGCTGCTCCCGGTCACAGCACCTCTCGAACTTTGGCTGCTCCTTCTCGTCTTAGTATAGGTAGAACTGCTGCTCCTGCCGCTGCTCCAGTTGCTCCTGCTGCTCCGTTTAAGTTGGAGATTAAGCTTGATGAAGATGGCGTAGATATAGATACTCAGTTCTGCGGTGAAGAAGCTTTCATGAGCGTTCTTGATGACGAGTTGGGTATGGCCAACGAATCTGGCGAAGATTGCGCTGTTGTTTATATTCGCTTCGACAACTTGGCCGAACTTAGAGCCAAAGGTAAAGAGGCCTATTTGCAAATTCGCAAAGATGTGGCTGCTTTAACTAATGCTTTCTTGAGTGATAATGACATTCCGGGCTTAATAGGTGAAGATGATTTGGCCGTCTTCATGATCGGCAGCGGTATGACGGCAGCTAAGAATTTAGCTGACAGAGTAACACTTACAGCTGCCAATATTGAAGGTGTCAAGCTCTCTATAGGTATTGCTCTTCGTAAAGCTAACACCATGGATAGCAAGCAACTGATTGCCGCAGCTAGTAAATTGGCTGTTGGAGTTGGTATCCACACCAACTAGGACTTTTGGTAAGCAGTTGACTGACAAGCATTATTTACCAAAATTTTCAGCAACTCAGCTCTTTGTGGCTAAGTTGCTGAAAATGAGCTTTGGAGACCGGCTACTGTGGGGCGCATTTATTGGCGCCGCTTGCGGGCTGGTCTTTTTGCTTTTATCACTTGGGTATTATCATTTTTGCTCTTATACAACTTGCCGTGAAAATCAGCGCAATTTGCGAGCTGCTATAGAACTGTATACTAAAAATGATGGCCATTTGTTATGTCCTTCATCGCTTGATATGTTGGTTCCGAGATATTTTTTCGAGATTCCGCAATGCTCTGAAGGAAAGTATCAATACGAAGCTGAGAATAATGGTAGTGGGCAACATTTTTATCGAATAAGTTGCGACTATCATGGAGAGATATACTAATATAAAATAGGTTAGATTGGTCGCCAAGTGGATAAATGGCAGTAAAAGCTTGATATTTGTTAAGGAGTTAGCCATATGAGCCCGGAGAAAAGTCAAGTCGAAAAACGAGAAAACACAACTCTGTCTCAAACTGATAAAAAAATTGATGCTGAGCTTTTTTCCCAGTGTTTTTCCGAGTCTTTGGGCCACGATTTATCTTTTTATAAAGATGAGCCTTCGATTGAATTGACAACTGAACAGATAGGCGAGAATAATTCCGCTTTAGAAATAACGCCTCAAGAAGAAACTAACTCTGAAAAAACTTTGGAAGTCGATAAAGTTGAGGAAGAAGAGCCAAACTCTACTCCAACTACCCGAAGGCAAATGCGGAAATTCCCAAATTACGTATAATTTTTGCTGGTATGGATGGTCGCTTTTCTACTACAGCCTTACAAGTACTGGCTGGAGCCCACAAGATCGTTGGTATTATTCATTCACAACCCAGGCGCACAGGAAGGGGACTTTTAGAAAGATGGCTTAAGGCTGGAAAAGGGGCTGGCAATTTAGAAAAATTTGCCAAATATTACGGGTGTCCATTTTTTTCTACCCAGCGAGAATATAATCATGAGTTATTGCGCTTTATTAAACGTTTAAAACCCGATTTAATTTGTATATCTAATTTTTCCATTATTTTGCCCCCTGATATTTTTGAAATACCCAAGTATGGAACTATAAATTTACACCTTTCTTCTTTGCCAACCTATCGTGGGCCTAATCCTTGGCTTTGGATGTTTTATGATGGTTGCACAGAAAATGAATATGTAGTTCATAAAGTTGATGAAGGTGAAGATACCGGCCCTATCTTGGCTAAGAATTCATATAATATTCCGCCCAATGTGACTTGTAGCGAATTGGCTGATTGTGTTTTACCCAACGCTGCTTGTCTTATGCTTAGAGTTGTTGATGATATTGCTTTAGGTAGAGCTAAAGCTGAACCGCAGCCTAAAGTGGAACATTTGCGCCGAGCTCGTTATGTCAAGCCTGGAGAAGCTCTTATAGATTGGAAAGAGTGGGGAGCTGAGCGTGTGGCTTCATTTTTAATGGGAGCTAGCGTGTGGTATGAGCCTTTTTCTATTTTCCCCTGTTTAATAAGAATTTATGAACCGGCTGTTTTAGGTGATAGCCGTGGCAAACCAGGCACTAATCATTGGCGTTTGTGGCACGGCTGGATTTCTTGTAAAGACGGAATTGTGCCTTATCGAGTTTATATAAGACGTTACGAATTTTGGCGTTTATTTATACCATTGCTTATTTTATTGCTATTGCTAGTACTGCTCTAGCCCTTTTAAGTATAAAGCCGCTCCAGATCATATTGGTATATGTTCAGAAGAGCGGCTCTTTATTTACAAGAAGCAAACTAATCTTT
Source organism: Candidatus Saccharimonadota bacterium (assembly GCA_004554425.1). Lineage (GTDB taxonomy): Bacteria > Vulcanimicrobiota > Xenobia > Xenobiales > Xenobiaceae > Bruticola. The sequence continues at coordinate 33,042 of SFMI01000022.1, forward strand.
ACTGATAATCGAATAATTTAGGCAAAATAACTTCAGCTTTACCGTTAATTTGCTCTATAGAGCCACCGCTATAGCCAAGCTCTTCCAAATTAACAATAACGACCCTGGCGCCAGCTCTCCTAGCAATAGGCACAAAACCGGCTGCAGGATAAACTATACCGGAAGTTCCTACTACTAAGAACAGATCGGCATGTTCCAGAAGATCGTAAGAAGTAGCTATTACTTCAGGATCTAAAGATTCATTAAAGAGCACTATGTCATAACGCAAGGGAGCGCCACAGTGCTGGCACTTATGAAATTTTATTTCTTTATCTTCGAAAGGAGGAGTGCAATACTTACAACACTGAGAACGGTGGATAGTGCCGTGCAATTCCACAACATTTTGGCTACCTGCTTTTTGATGTAAACCATCAATGTTCTGAGTAAGTATCCAAGTGTTTTTAGTGCGTTTTTCCAATTCGGCTAAGGCCAAATGAGCGGCGTTTGGCTTTACTTCATTTGATTTTTTGCGTACAAAGGAAAAAGCGTCCCAAACTTTTTGCGGATTGCGCTTTAAGGCTTAACCACCTGGGCCGCGAAAAGGAGCTATTCCCGAAGCTACAGAAATGCCGGCTCCGGTTAAAATGACGATATTTTTGTAATCTTTAACGCGAATTTTTTGAGGAATTTCCATATTTAGTATCAGCCTCTGAATGGCCCTAAATTTTTTGTTATTTCCTGGCCGGGATCGAATTTAGCACACCGTCAGCCGAAAAGCAAACGCGAAAAATTAAGAGCTGTCTTTGAAAAAAATGGTAGAAAATAATGCTTAATAAAACTTACCCTGAATTATATTTAGCTCCTATGGCTGGGCTAACCGATTTACCTTTTCGCGAACTTTGTCGCCAATATGGCCATGTAACTGGAACTTTTGTGCCTATGATTGGGGCTGCAGCTCTTTTACATAAAAGTAGTCGCCCTCACACTTTGGCCCTCTTGGATTGGAAAGATGATGAGCAAGATCGTCAGGTGCAGATTTTTGGCTCGTCAGCAGCAGAACTTTATCAAGCAAGTCGCCTGCTTATAGAGCTTGGTGCGTCTGGACTAAACTTAAATATGGGCTGTCAAATGCCTAAAATAATAAAGAATGGGGCTGGAGCTGCTCTTTTACGCGACTTAAATTTGGCTGAAAGTGCTATTGCAGCTTGTGTAAAAGCCGCTGCTGGTAAAGTTCCGGTTAGCGTCAAGCTAAGGCTTGGCTGGGATAGATTTAATACGGCGGAACTTTTGAGTCAACTTCGAGATTTAGGTGTAAATAAAGTATTTATGCATGGTCGCCTAGCAATTGATAAATTTTCTGGCCCCATACGTATCGACGCACTAAAAAGTGCTGCCCAAAGTTCCTCAGTGCCTTTTTACGCTAACGGTGATATTTCCGATTACGATTCTGCTTCTCAAATGGTCGCTTTGCCCAATTGTTGCGGCCTAATGATTGGTCGTGCTGCTTTGGGACGTCCTTTTATTTTCGCTGAGTTGGCCGCTTATTTCGCTTATGATGCTCAATTGGGCGGCGAATCAGCAACATTAAATGAAACTCTTCTGGTGTCTAAATCTAAAAAATCACAATTATTACGACTAAAGATAGCTGCTGTGCAAAAACATATCGCTTTGGCTGAGCAATATACTAATGTAGATGAATTATCGA
>SFMI01000151.1 GCA_004554425.1 Candidatus Saccharimonadota bacterium
GTACCAAAAATAAATAGCCAAGCTTTGGGCTGATATGTAGCGGCCAAAGCTCGGCTATTTAGTTTATTTAGGCAAATAATACAAACGGCGCTCGCGCACTATGTTGGCTAATATTAAATGGGAACGTCTCCAGGGTATAAGTCTAAGCCCGAATCAGCTTCATTTTGGCCATTATTGCTAATATTGCCTTGATTTGAGGAAGCACGATTAGGTACGGATATAGTAAAGCCATTATTGGGGCCAAAAGATACTGTTTGCTTACCGCCGTTATTAGACGAAGTGTAAGTTTCCGAGGAGACATTTTCGTCTTTATTATAGAAACCGCCGTATTGCTTGAGGAATTTCAACTTCAAATTGCCAATAGGGCCGTTGCGATGCTTAGCGATAATAATTTCGGCAATATTTAATTCTGTACTTTGTTTATTGTAGTATTCGTCGCGATACAAAAATGCTACCAAGTCGGCGTCTTGCTCAATAGCGCCAGATTCGCGCAAGTCGGAAAGTAAAGGCCTTTTATCCTGACGGCTTTCTACATTACGACTAAGTTGGGAGAGAGCTACAATAGGTACATTTAACTCTTTAGACAACCCCTTAAGCTGGCGGGAAATTTCCGAAATTTCGAAGATCCTTTCCGAACTACCCCTATTGGTACTGCTGCCCTTAATAAGTTGCAAATAGTCAATAATAACTAAATCTACGCCGCTGCGTTTTTTCATACGGCGCAACTTGGACTTCATATCTAAAATAGTTACACTGCCGCTATCGTCGATAAATATAGGTGCTTTGCTAAGCTGATCGACAGCTTGAGCTAAAGCTCCCCAATCGTTTCCGCTGAGTTTACCACTACGTAAACTTTGAGCATTAACTTTAGCTACCGAACACATCATGCGTTGGCAAAGATCTTCGCGAGGCATTTCTAAGGAGAAAATGGCTACTTTTCCAGGCTTTTCTGCTAAAGCGACATTGACAGCAATTGAAAGAGCAAAAGCTGTTTTACCCATACTAGGACGAGCTCCCACCACAATAAGATTGGCCGGATGAAGTCCGTTAGTAAGTTCATCTAATTCGGTAAATCCTGTAGCTACTCCGGAAACGGTTTTGCCTTCTTCAAACCTTCGATAAGCTTCGTCAAAGGTATTTTTTAAAGCATCAGCTATAGGTTCAAGCTCGCCGCGAGAGCGCGAATTGCCTACACCAAAAATAACTTCTTCAGCCTGATCGACACGTTGAGGCAATTCAATTTCCTGGTCGACAGCCAAACGGCTAATCGCTTCGCCGGCTCGTAAAAGACGCCTAGAAAGAGCATTATCAGCCACAATTTTAGCGTAAGCACTTACGTGGGCAGAACTTCTTACTGCATCGATAATATCATTTAAGCGGGCTACACCACCACAATGCTCTAACTTACCATGCTCACGCAAATAGTTGCAAACCGTAAGCAAGTCGATTACGCCGGTATTTTCGGCCAAATAGACCATCGCGGCATAAATCTCTTGATAAGCTTTTTGATAAAAGTCTTCCGGCCCAGTCAAAATTTCCGAAACTTTGTCAAAAGCTTCCGGATCGATTAAGCAACTACCCAAACAAGCTTGTTCGGCCTCTTCGTTGTGAGGAGGTAAAAGCAAGCGATCTTCTACAGAAGTTAAGCCCATAAAAAGTCCCTTCCCTAAATACAAAAACCCGCTTCAAACGCAGAAGCGGGCCTCCTAAAAGCTGTCGCTCTTATTATTTGCGCCTACTTAAGCTTTTTCTACTTGAATTTTCAAATTGGCTTTTACCTTGGGGTGAAGCTTAATAGCTACAGTAAACTCACCCAATTTGCGGATAGGATCATCTAATTTGACAGACTTCTTATCGATAGTTTCATTAAACTGAGCAGCTACAGCTTCAGCCACATCCTGCGCAGTAATAGAACCAAAAAGTTTATCCTGAGCTCCACAATTGGCTTTTATAACTAAGGGCTTGGCCTGAAGACGTTCAGCCTGAGCTTGAGCAGCTTCTTGCTCACGTTTTTCTTGAGCTTGGCGATCTTTCTTTTCTTTTTCGGCTGCACGCAAGCGCCCTTCAGAGGCTACTTCAGCGAAACCGCGAGCCACTAAGAAATTGCGACCGTAACCATCGGATACATTGTGCAATTCACCTTTTTTACCAACCTTGGGCACATCTTTAAGTAATATAACCTGCATTGCGATAACCTCCAATGTTTTTTTTATAAATTTTAAGCTAAACTTCCCGCTCATCTAACGGGACTAAAAAAAGCGGCCCCCCTAACTACCTTAAACAGATAACAAGGGAGGCCGCTTCTCAATGAGCACTAATATCGACTATACGGTGTAAGGCAACAAAGCGATATAACGAGCTCTCTTCACAGCGGAAGTGACCATACGCTGGTGACGGGCGCAAGTGCCGGAAATGCGACGAGGCAAAATCTTGCCGCGCTCGCTGGTGTACTTACGCAAAGTAGCAACTTCCTTGTAATCGATTTCTTCAATTTTGTTAGCGCAGAAATGGCAAACCTTCCTGCGAGGCCTGCGGCCTCGACGCTCTCCACGAGCCATAGCGAACCTCCGAACTTAAATAGAACCCATACGGGGCTGAGAATATATTAGTAGTGATTAGAAGGGTATCGAACTGTCCATATCACTTCCGCCGTCAAAATCATCATCCGCATCATCAGCAATGGGATCGGGAACAGCAGAGCGAGAATAAGACTGGGAACCACCAACGGCGCCGGTCTGAACATCAGACTTACTTCCCAGAGCTTGGACATCATCAGCCACCACGTTTACAAAAGTCCTATAGGTACCGTCAGGCTGCTGCTGACTGTCAATTTGCAATCTTCCCTCTATAGCAACTTGACGCCCTTTGCGCAGATAATTAGCGCAGAAACTGGCCGTATAGTCCCAAGTTACAATAGGAATAAAATCGGCACTCTTCTCTGCATTTTTGCTGCGACGATCGACAGCTACGGTAAAAGTAGTCCTCTGCTTACCAGAAGCAGTAGTTTTGCTCTCCGGATCACGGGTGAGACGACCGATAAGGACAACTCTATTGAGCACTGACATTGTGGACTACCCTCCTAAAACTTTCTTGTAAAACAATCGAACGGCTTAAGCCTTCTTAATCTAAAATACTAGGCGACGCTTACTACCATGCAGCGCAATACTTCGTCATTGTTCTTCATAACACGACGAAGTTCATCGGCGACAGCGCTCTCAGCGTCGAAACGCATGGTCACGTAGTAGCCTTCGGCTTTACCATTCACTTCATAAGCGAAACGGCGTTTGCCCCAATTGTTAATGTTGACGACCTGGCCGCCCTCATTTACTATCTGGTTCTGATACTGTTCAACCTTGGCAGCGACAGTCTCCTCACTGAAATCAGGAGTGAGGATGTAAGTAATTTCGTATTTGCGCACAGCGCAAACCTCCTTCCTTCGGCCTTTCAGGCCCGCATCATACGGCGGCTCCAGTCTTACTGCGGAGACGCTCTTCCGCTGCTTTTACTGAGGCTTCAGACTCTATACAAAAACCTCTATAAAGAAGCAGACATACGGGCAGGAAGAGCTTCCTAACTAAAATCAAGTCGGAAGCAACGCTCATACAGAGCTGCACGGCGGCTATTATAACAAAAAATTACAACCAACGCAAGAAGCAATATACAAGAAAAAGCACCTTGCCGAAATTGGCAAAGTGCTGATTTTTCCAGATAATATTCAACTCTAGGAAAATATAGTGGGCATTTGGAAGCGCATCCAATAAAGCAACCAAGTCCAAAAGGCCACACATATGGAAGTCCAAATAGTATTTTTAATGATCCAAGCAAGTTGCACAGAAACTTCGGACTGTTCTTCGGAAGTACGCCTCTTTTCCCGCTCTACTTCTTCACGATATTCAGCATAATATGACGAAGGACATAAATAGGTAGAGAATAGGGTCATTATAAAAGACGCTCCGCCTATCCACATACCAGCAGTTTCGTAAGATAAGTCTTTGTTTGGCAGAGCTATAAGAGCAGCAACTACAAAAACTAAAAATTGGGCAGTACCCTTGGGCATAAAAACGTCGAAGCGTGGCCCCAGAATAATGCTATTCATTACTCTGGTAATCGATTCTGGCAAAGCAGGATTAGCATTTTCATCCCAAGCTACAGGCTGTTGTT
>SFMI01000152.1 GCA_004554425.1 Candidatus Saccharimonadota bacterium
TTTTAGCTGTGGCAACCATCTGCTTCATATATGTACTCCTTTCACTTATATATTACTAAGTATATTTTAATAATATATATTAATTAAAATCAATACTTTAGAGGGAAAACACATGGATAATAAATATAATCGTCATAATAGACGAAAATATAACCTAAAAATTCATATAGTTCTTGTCAGTAAATATCGTAAACAACTTCTTGCAGGTTCTATAGTTGACGACGTAAAACGAAAATTTTATGACATCTGTGCTTTTAGAGGCTATGATATTATAGCAATGGAGGCTGATAAAGACCATATACACTGTTTAATAAGTTATAATGCAGTAGACGAGTTTGCGATATTGTAAAAGTAATAAGCAAGAAACTACATATTACTTATAACAAAAATATCCGAACTTATTGTCCAAACAATATTGGACAAAGAAAACCTTTTGGTCAGACGGTTATTTCGTGTGCAGTATAGGCGAGATATCATCAGTTACTATACAAAAATACATAGAAAGCCAAGGTTAACGTCCAAAAATTTACAAGGCTCCTCCCGCCGCCTAAAGGCAGTGGGTTTCCGCCTGCTACAATTGGAAGGATTTATATTTATGAATATTTGCGATCTCCGAGCCACAGAGCTGGCCCAACTTATTAAAGAAAAGAAGTTATCCCCCGTAGAAGTCACCAAGGCTTACCTTGAGCGCATAGACAAACTTAATTCTAAAGTGAATGCTTTTATCACTTTAGATGCTGAAGGAGCTTTAGAGCAAGCTCGCCGTGCCGAAAAAGAAGAGGCCGTAGGCCCTTTGCATGGCGTTCCCGTAGCGATAAAAGACCTTTCCTACACAAAAGGAATGCGTACTACTTGCGGTTCCCTCACCTTGAAGGACAATGTGCCCGACTTTGACTCTATCTCCGTCACTCGCATTCGCCAAGCCGGAGCTGTTATTTTAGGCAAAACCAATACTCCTGAATTTGGTTACAAGGGAATTACTAACAACAGAGTCTTCGGCCCAACTCTCAATCCTTGGAATTTAGAGCGTCATGCTGGTGGATCTAGCGGTGGTTCAGCTAGTGCTGTAGCAGCCAACTTAGTGCCTATTGCCGAAGGCACCGACGGAGCCGGTTCTATTCGTATTCCGGCCTCTTTCTGCGGCGTAGTTGGCTTTAAGCCCAGCTTTGCTATGATTCCACGCTATCCTATTCCCGATTTGTATTACACTTTAAGCCATACCGGTCCGATTGCTCGTCACGTTGATGAAGCTGCCCTTCTCTTCGAAGTGTTGGCTGGAGCCAGTTCTCACGACAATTTAAGTATGAGCCCTTACAATTGGCACAAATCTGCTCTGGATAAATTGCATATAGCTTACAGCCCCAACTTAAACTACGCTCCTGTAGAAGATGAAGTTGCCAAAATTGTCAGCCAAGCGGCTCAAAAGTTTACCGAGCTCGGCTATACGCTCAGTGAAGAGAACCCGCCTATTGAAGAAGATCCAGAGCCTTTGGAACTGAACATCTGGAATACGGTATATGCTTCTCGCTACGCTCCTTTAAGCGAAGAGACCAAAGCTTTGCTCACTCCTGAGATGGTAGACATTATCGAAGAAGGTATGAAGTTGCCAGCTTACATGTATAGCAAAGACTCCATTAAGCGTACCAAACTTTATTATACCATGGATAAATTCTTTGAGCGTTACGACTTAATGATTACTCCCACTATGCCAGTTGAAGCCTTTGACAGCAAGTTAGAGCGCCCTGAAAGTATCAACGGACGTAAGATATCTACTCTCTTCGGTTGGACTCCTTTTACTTATCCATTCAACTTAACTGGTCAACCTGCCATCACCGTTCCTGCAGGATTGAGCTCTGACGGTATGCCTATAGGCTTGCAAATTGTAGGCCCACGCGGAAGTGACCGTTTCGTATTAGAAGTTGCTAAACGCTTCGAAGAGCTGGCTCCTTTCCCGGAATTAAAATTTAGCTAGCCTATCTTAAGGAGCTTCACAATATGTCAGTAAATATTATTACCAAAACTGTGGGAGCATTTGGTACCAATTGCTACTTAGTGTACGACGATCATAACGTCGGTGTCATTATCGATCCCGGCGATGACGCTCTTGAACTGGAGCGCACTATCAAAGCTTATGGTCTAGATATTAAAGCTATTTTGCTTACCCACGGCCATTGCGATCATCTTATTGGAGCTGCACAGCTAGAAAAAGACTTACATTTGCCTCTTTACGTTAATAGCCAAGACGTCAAAGCAGTCAATAGATGTAAAAGCGACGCTTTAGAATTGGGCTTAGTTTGCAAAGAAATTCCTCAAATTGCTGGGACTTTGGAAGACGGTCAAATTTTTAAAGCTGGAGAGCTAGAATTTAAAGTGCTCCACACCCCTGGCCACACTCCTGGCGGTCAAGTCTTAGTTTGTGGCCAACACGCTTTTTGCGGTGATACCATTTTCCATGGTTCAATAGGACGTACCGACTTCCATGACGGAGATCATGCGGCTTTGATAAACTCTATTAAAAATAAAGTTTATTCTTTGCCAGACGATACGATTCTCTATCCTGGGCACGGTTCTCAAAGTAGCGTAGGCTACGAAAAAAGGCATAATCCTTTCGTCAGAGCTTAGTCCATACTAACATAAATTGAGAGCATAAAAAATAACGGCCGCTACCAAAAGCGATGATATGTACCCAAAATCCTGGACACATATTTACAAGCGACTAAACTAATCTAATCGCGTGGATGCCTTTCTATATTTTGTAGGAGGCATCCATTTTGTTTTTGATTGAATTCTTTCGTTATTGTAATAATCTATATATTCGTCCACAGCCTTTGAAAAAGTCTTAAACGAGTCATACATTTCCTCGTATCCATAGTACATTTCAGTTTTCATTCTGCCAAAGAATGTTTCTATTATGCAATTGTCATAGCAATTACCTTTTCTTGACATGGATTGTAAAATTCCATTTTCTGCTAATTTCTGCCGATAAAGAGTATGTTGATACTGCCATCCCTGATCAGAGTGTAAGACAAGTCCTGATATTTTTGGAAATTTACTAAATGCTTTATCTAACATTCGTTTAATTTGCTCCAAATTGGGACTTAACGAAATGTCATATGAAATTATTTCATTTGTTGCCATATCAAGTATGGGAGATAAATAACATTTTCCCCATGAAAAATTAAATTGAGATACGTCTGTCGTCCACTTTTGCAAAGGAGCGTCAGCCTTAAAGTTTCTGTTTATTACATTATCAGCAACTTCCCCAACTTTACCCTTGTAAGAATGATATTTTTCCTTAGGACGTTTACCTAGTAGACCTACTTTATGCATTAAACGTTGAACTCGTTTATGATTTACAGTGTAACCTCGATTGCAAAGCTCTTGGTGAATTCTTCTTACACCATATCTCCTCTTATTAGAAATGTAAATCTTCTCTATTTCTTCCAGCAAATCGACATTTCTAGTATGCACTAAATCAACTTTACCAAGTTCAAAATAGTATGTGGATTTAGGTATTTGCATAGCTGAAAGAAGGTATTTGAGTTTATACCCAATCCCATAAAGTTCTTTAACTATCGCTGCTTTTTCGCCTTGAGTTGCGCAGCTTGCTTTTCTTTTCTCAAGGCTTCCAGTTTTTTTATTACAGCAAGTTCCGTTCTTAAATATTCATTTTCGGCGCGTAAACGAATCAGTTCTTCATGTTCTGATTCATTAAACTTTTGGGACTTATTACTAACTTTGTTTTGCATATCTGGCTCCTTTGGCTTTCGACCTTTTCTGCAGTCTAGTCCATTATAGCCAAATATCTGGTATTTCTTAATCCATTGATATAACAATCCAGGATTAATTCCGGCAGACAATGCTACTGATCTACATGAACATCCGGACAATACACGAGCAACTAAAGAATAACGTTCTTCAATTGTCCAAACCTTATTATGACTTGCGTGTTTTAATACTTCAGGGCCACAAGACTCTTCCATCCTTACCCAATCACAAATTGTTTGCCTAAACTTTTTTTTGCTAATTCCAACTGGAGTTTCTGGATGCAATCCCAGTCGGTATAGCTCCACGCACATTCTTTTAAACTCATAAGAATAACGCATAAAAATACCCTCTTTAACTGGTTGGTCCAGTAAAGAGGGTACATATCA
>SFMI01000153.1 GCA_004554425.1 Candidatus Saccharimonadota bacterium
GCTCCACACATGCGGAAAGCTGCCAAAGCAGCCATATAAGTAGGCGCCTCAGTCCAAACAACATCATCTTGATCAATCAAAAGCTTAGAAGCAAGATCTAGACCAGATTGTGAACCGCTGGTAATAAGGATATTATCCAGTCCTTCTATATGCATGCCCCAATAACGATTGAGACGATCCATGATCCACTCTCTAAGGGGAACATAACCTTCTGTGGGAGCATACTGAAGAGTGCGCACACCTTCCTCGTGGAGAAGAGCCGCCGCATACTTAGAGAGTTCTTCATGAGGAAAAAGCTCTGGGGCAGGAAGGCCGCCAGCAAAAGAAAGAACGTCAGGACGCTCGGTAATTTTGAGTATTTCGCGTACTTCAGAAGCGGACACGAAATTCATACGATTAGCTAAATGATATTCCATGAACAAAAATCAAGACCCCCAAAAGTTATGTATCAGGACTGATGCGAGCTCTGACTAAAAATTTTGGAAGCCTTGCCTGTTTAATTTATGCACGAGCACTTCAGCCCTCAAATGGACATAACCTCCTTTAAGGGCTGTGTACAAAAAGGTTTGCTGACTACAACTTATCTAAGAAAGAGGATGATCAAATTTAATCTTAGAGCGTTTGTCTTTGAAACGATCATCTTCCGGCTCAGAATATGAGGTTGCCTCTACTTCAGCTTCAATCTTTTCTTTAAACTCCTCAGTTTTTACTGGTGCCACAGAGTTTGAAGTTTTGGCTGTATAGAACATGCAAGCCAAAGGAGCTAAAGTGAGCTCCAAAGAGAGCTGGTGAGATCCGAAGGGCACTGGCTGAACAGCTAATTCTTGGTCAACTTTGTAACCACTGCCTCCATATTTGGGATCATCGGAGTTAAGTTCCAATTTCCACTTGCCTTCTACTTCCATAGGCAAACCGATACGATAATTACGACGCGGTACAGGAGTGAAGTTGCAAGCAACCATTACAACACTGCCTCTGCCCAAAGGATAGCGCACAAAAATGGCCACACTATTAGAGGGATCATCACATTGTAACCAAGTGAATCCACCGGGGCTGTTATCCAACTCCCAAAGTTCGGGATGTTCTTTATAGAAATGGTTGATAGCCTGGCACCATTCTTGCATTTGCTTGTGAGGCTTTTCGGAAATCAAGTGCCAATCTAAAGACTGGTTAAAATTCCATTCATTCCACTGAGCAAATTCGTTACCCATAAAACTGAGTTTTTTGCCAGGATAGCCAATCATATAGCCATACAAAGTACGCAAATTGGCGTAGCTCTGCCACTCGTCACCGGGCATCTTATTCAGAAGAGAACGTTTTCCGTAGACAACCTCGTCATGTGAGAAAGGCAAAATGAAATCTTCAGAATATTGGTAGAGCATACCGAAAGTAAGTTTATTGTAGCTATAACGACGGTAAATAGGGTCGTCAGACATAAACTTAAGCGTGTCATGCATCCAGCCCATATTCCACTTGAAAGTGAAGCCCAATCCACCTTCGTCGACGGGACCGGTTACATGAGCCCAAGAAGTAGACTCTTCAGCGCAAGTGAAGCAACCGGGGCATTCCTTAATGACAGCGCTGTTGAAATCGCGCAAGAAGGATACGGCCTCCAAGTTTTCATGGCCGCCGTATTTATTGGGAACCCAACCGCCGCTCTGTTTGCCATAGTCTAAGTAGAGCATAGAAGCTACAGCATCTACTCTGATACCATCTACGTGGTAGCATTCTAACCAGAACAATCCGGAAGAAATAAGGAAGTTGCGGACTTCATTGCGTCCGTAGTTAAAAATGTAAGTTCCCCACTGCGGATGGCAACCTTGGCGCGGATCTTCATGCTCGTAAAGGCAACTACCATCAAAGCGAGCCAAACTAAAAGCATCTTTGGGGAAGTGAGCTGGTACCCAGTCTAAAATGACACCAATTCCGTTACAATGCAATTCGTCGATAAGGTGCATGAGCTGTTCTGGAGTACCAAAACGGCTGGTAGGAGCAAAGTAACCCGTAGACTGATACCCCCAAGAGCCATCGTAAGGGTATTCAGTTAAAGGCATAAACTCAACATGAGTATAGCCCATCTCTTTGAGATAAGGGACTAACTCTTGAGCAGCTTCTTCGTAGGTGAGATACTCAGTACCATTTTTGCGACGCCAAGAAGCTAAATTGCATTCATAAATATTCATGGCCTGACGACGAACAGAACCCTTGACTCTATCAGCCATCCACTCGGCGTCTTTCCATTTATATTTGCCTATATCCCAGATAACTGAAGCCTTCCCCCATTCGCTTCCCGGACGTCTGACTTCGGTAGCAAAAGCGTAAGGATCCGCCTTTTCAAGGATAATGTCCTGGTGAGGCTTAATGGCATATTTATAGCAATCGCCCTCTTTTAAGCCGGGGATGAAACCTTGCCAAACACCTGTGTCGTTATTGAGAATTAAAGGGTTAACATCGGGAGTCCATTTATTTAAATCGCAAATAACAGAAACGCGCTCGGCATTAGGAGCCCAAACTGCGAAATGAACACCTTTCTGCCCTTCATAAGTAGCCAAATGGGCACCCATACGGCGATATGCTTTATGATGAGCGGCTTTACACCACAAATAACGATCGTAGGACGTCATGACTGGCAATTTTTCATGAACTTTATCCATATTTCACAACTCCTAATAAAAAACAAATCCTGTCAAAAAAAAGCGCTAAAAACCATACTCAGCACTACATAATTTGAAGCGCCACAAGAGCAACCGTCATCACAAATATATAACCACGTAGAGACGGCATCTCCCTGTATCATACGACAAATAAGCTCTAAGGAACAGTTTAAAACAGGCCAAAAGTTGTCAAAGAAGCATAAATATTTTGTCCAAAACGGCTATTCTACAGCAACAAGAAGCCATCATATGCACATATAAGTTTTGTTTCCAACTCACATGTCATATACAACATTTCTGCAAAAAAGCTAACCTTTAACATAAAAAAAACCGCTTTTTTTGTTATTAACCTTAACATAACAAAAAAGCGGAACTCTTATCGATAAACGATCGATAATTCTTTTATTCGTAGCTTATAGCACTTTCGAAATAACGCTGATTGAGGCTGTGACAAATTTGCGAAGTTTCATTTATGCGCTGAGCAGTTTTTTCGCATTGCTCGTCTATAGTGCTCAAAAAGCCTTTATATTCGATCTGAAGTTCCATAGGAGGAACAGGAATGGGCAATTCATTCAAGGCAGACTTAGGAAGCTTGGGCATGACGCCGCCACGCAAGCTGGACGTAATGTCTAAGTTGTTGACAACCATTTCCAGATACTCAGGAATAACGCCGGCATCAGGATTGATACGCAAAACGTGAACCAAATCGCTGGCCCAAATCTTGCCGTGTACAGCTCTGGCAATAGGAGCATCGCCGGAAGTAAGTATAGAGCCTACTTTAGCGACTAAGAGCAAATCTTCATCAAAAAGATACTCATCAACGCTATCGACTATACCGGTAGAATCATAATAAGGATATTCACCAGGCACTCTATCTTTGGCTAAAAGTGAACGAGACTTCAAACGCTCAGTTAAAGCACCTAAAGGCTTCACTTCCCAACCACGATCGTTAATATCTACCTGTCCGAAAAGTTCGGTAAAGCGGGCAGCAACCAAATCTTCGGATTTGTCGAGCTGCTCAAATTGCAAATTGATTAAGTCGTAAGCATTACGCAATACATCTACTATCAGTTCCTGATCTTCCAAACTGGGTAAAGGAATGACCGTTTCTTTTAAGTCTTCAATAGAAACATCATCTTCAAGTATGCCGGCATTCTCATCATCTTCCAATTTGCAGAAGATGTAAGAAAGAGCATAAGCCATGTATAAAGGATTTAATTGCTCGGTATCAGGGCATAAACGACAGAAATGGTGACTAAAGAGGGCATCTTCACCAGTCCAAGGCTCGATGGACAAACGATCCGTAAGCGATACTAAATATTCTCCATCATGGACGAGCTGTTCTTTAGAATACTCACCAGTGTAATAAGTGGAGACTTGCCCTTTTTCAATGTCGCTATGCAGAATTACGGGAACTCCCTCTGTTCCGTCTTCGTTGAGCAGACTGCGATCGATA
>SFMI01000023.1 GCA_004554425.1 Candidatus Saccharimonadota bacterium
CGAATATTTAGGGTAGTCGTCGTCCAACCCCATAATCTTATGATAATTACCCTTGCAAGAAAGCGTATAAGCATTTTTAGGAGCGGAAACGACTTCATATCCTTGCAAATATGGAGCATTGCTTCCTGCTACTGGACAGGAAGGAATCGTGCGCATATAAGCATGACCATTGGTATCAACTGTAGTGATAGTATCTAACTTTTTAGGATACATACCAGAATTGTCAGTAGCATAAATTTCCATAGCTGCCGCTATAGAACGCAAATTGTATTTACAGCTACTAAGCTTAGCTGCATCTCGGCTTCTCATCATATTAGGCAACATAATAAGACACAAAATGGAAATAATAGCTATTACGATCATTAGCTCAATGAGTGTAAATCCCAAATTGCGAGCGTACACGGAAGTATGCTTCATAAAAAAATGCTCCAGCTTTAGAAATAACGCTTTCGGTCTTGCTTTCTTGGCAAATAGTCTTTTTCCCCTACAATTCGGTTTTAATTCTAACATTATGGCTATTATAGGCTATATTTTTGCCTTTTCGGCTTTCTTTTAGTATGGAAGGAAGCCGCCCAGTAGACAAGGAAAGTTGGCCGCAATTTTTTTAAGTGAATAATTTATTATGGCTAAATTATATTTCCGCTACGGAGCTATGGGCAGTGCCAAAACTTTAAATCTTTTGGCTGTCCGTCACAATTATGTCCAGCAAGGCAAACGCGTACTTTTAATTAAACCGGCTTTAGATAATCGTTTTGGAGAAAATATTATTAAATCTAGAGCTGGCTTAGAACACGAAGCCGACATGTTGGTAACTCCAGACACCACCTTAAACGAGGACGACTTCAAAGGACTATCTTGCGTTTTGGTCGATGAATGCCAATTTTTGAGTCCACAAGTAGTCGACCAATTGCGTGAACTTACTCGCACTTTAAATTTGCCCGTTATTGCTTACGGTTTGCGCACCGATTTTAGAGCTCACCTTTTTGAAGGCTCTAAACGCCTAATGGAAGTAGCCGATTCTATTGAAGAAGTAAAGACTACTTGTCGCTATTGCAACCGTAAAGCCGTCTTTAATTTGCGCCACAATGCTAAAGAAGAAGCTATTATCGACGGCCCCACCGTCTTGCTAGGCGACGAGGAATTTTACTCCCCTACTTGTTATCCTTGCTACCATGAAAAGATAACCGCAGCTCAAGAAAAGCTAAAAGCCCAACAAAAAGCCGCAGGAGCTGCCGCAAAAGTAAACGCAATTAGTGAAATACAGTAGCAATTGTAGTAATAAAAGAAAATCCCGCTCGACTATTCCTTATGGAAACAGCCAAAGCGGGATTTAGTGTTTTAAACTAGATAAAGCGCATTAGCGTTAGGGAATATCTAATACAGCTGAGTTCACATATCTACCGAAGCTAGAGCTTTTATAGAAAATTTCTCCAGCAGCGTGAGAAGGCAAATTGAATGCCTTATAGTAGTCATTCCCGTACGTCTGCAGCTTCAAATACGCATGATCATAGCTGGAATATCCGTCCCAAAGTACCTCAAATAAATACTCGTTGCGCCCAGAGACCACTTGCTTTAAGGTAGGTCTAACGGAGCTAATTCCCGCACCGCCGGAAGTACTACTAGGATAGCTATCAGCAGGCAATAATTCTTCAGGGATATCACAGCAGAAAGTTTTTCCCTCAACGCAAATAACTCCCTTAAGGTATAGCTTCTGACTTGCAGTAGTACTTGGATCAGTTCTTATAGCACAGTTTAAATTGTAGTCAGCATTTCCAGGATCATTATTTTTTCTATAAACATACTCATTTAGCTCATAGCTAATCGGCTTGTAAGTACCATCAGCACGTTTAATAGCAAAGGCAGTATGCGCCCAACCAAGTTTAGTAGAAAGAATGAAGGTGGAAGTAGTAACTTTGCCATTCTCAGTGGAATAATTGCCAGTAACCTTCACTCTATCATATCTAGACTCAGTAGTTAAATACGAAGGATCCAATTTAGGCTTAATTACATTACCTTCTACGTCAACGGTGTAATAAGTTGTAGCAGAACTGCTATATTTATAGATTTCCGCAGAAAACTTAGTTTGACTTGTTACGTCAACATCACTAGGGGACGGTCCTCTACTATCTACATTGGTATAAGACGCCAAAGCAGACATAGGCTGTTCATTGATAGCATCTACTTCTACACCAGTACCATGCAAATCGAAAGTTCCTACTTTTTGGTTAAATGTCTGATGGACGGTTGTGCCATCCCTCAGTACCTCAGGTACATAAACAAGCACAGAATAGTCATCTGTATAGTTCTTTGGCGTACCGCTATCATTCACAGTAATTGCTTTGCCATTGATATCGGCTGGAGCTAATCTTATGCTTTCTACATCTTGATCGGTAACATAAACGGGTTTATCAATTTGTACAGTCTGCTCACCGGAAGGAGTGGAAGCAGTAACGGAAATTTTATCAGCCACGCCGCCGTGTTTGCCTTTGTAGCCAACCGCTTCATATTGACCGCGAGCGCCACCTTCAGCGCCCTTAAGTACGTCGCTGTACACATTGCCGAAAGAAGCTAAATTAGTTACGTCAATACTGCTGCCATCGTCGGAAAGCAACAAGCAAGTGAGTTGTACTTTTTCCGAAGGCTTGACGGCATATTTGTCAGCTTTAAGAACAAGCTTGGCATTCTTATCTAATTCAGTAGGATCGCTACTTTCAACAGTACCGGTAGTATTGCCGTTTTCGTCTTGGCTCCAGTCAATATCTCTTTCATCGGAAGCAACCAAATTACCATCTTTATCAAGATAAACAATTATAATCTTAACAGCGGTACTAGGGGCATCTTTATCTTCTACGGTGGTATTGCTGGAAGTTCTATCGATAGTTTCTGAATCGGACTTACCAACTTGATTGCCTTCAGAGTCGCTGTAAATATATTTAATGTTGGTGACATTAGCGGGCAAACTGTCGGCTGCTACCGAAATTTTTACATATTTACCATCATTGCTAGCGGTACCGCCGGGGTTATTGTTGTCGCCGCTGTTAGGATCTTTGTCGCCGCTATTGGGATCTTTGTCGCCAGGATTATCGGTATCTTTGTCGCCAGAATTGTCGCCGGGGTTGTTATTGTCGGAAGGATTAGTGGTGGAAGCTCCGCCAGTATAGTAATTTACAGTTTTATCATCTCCGCAGCCTGCGGAAAACATGGCTGTTCCTAGAACTAGAACCAAAGCCATGTTAGTAAAGTTCATATAGAACTTTTTGCCAATAGACATGGACTAAGCACTCCTCTATTTCAAACAAGAATAGAGCGCTTAAACAAGCGCTTAAACAAGCGCTTAAACAAGCGCTTAAACAAGCGCTTAAACAAGCGCTTAAACAAGCGGAGTAGATTCGCCAAGCGCCAGTTAAGTCCTGTATTATAAAGAATTGATAAATATTATTATAAAGGAACTTTAAACACTAATAAGCACCTTTTAGCACCATGCGCAGTATTTTCGTGTCGGCAATGTCGGTGGTATTATCTCGCCATTAACTATTTTATGTTAGCTGCAGTTAGTGCCATATCGACGCTCCGGTTTGATTACAAAGCAGCTAAACAACATACACACAAAAATAGCCCTGCCAGCTATCTTCAAAAGACAGCTCGCAGAGCCATTATCTATCCGAACTTACCTACATTCGGATTCGTCAGCCTACTTCAGCTGACTTTTTCCGGTACGAAGTCCAAGCCCTCGCCAGATTTACTGACTTCGACTTTAACCTTTTCACCGGGTTTAACTTTGCCTTCCAAAATTTCCAGAGACAACTTGTCGAGCAAGTAGCGCTGGATAGCTCTCTTAAGAGGACGAGCGCCGAAAGCTTCGTCGCAACCTACGTTGGTCAAGAACTCTTTAGCTTTATCTTCCACATTCAGAGTGATGTTTTTGTCTACCAGACGTTTACCCACATTTTTCAACTGAATGTCGACAATAGACTTGAGAGCCGTCTTATTCAACCTATGGAAGTGAATAATTTCATCGATACGGTTGAGGAATTCGGGTTTGAACTTACTAGCCAAAGCTTCGTCGATGCGTCTATCGACTTCTGTATCGCTAAGATTGTCATTTAACAACCACTCGGAACCGACATTGGAAGTCATTACCATGATGGTGTTGCGGAAATCGACCGTACGTCCTTGACCATCTGTCAAACGACCATCTTCCATAACCTGGAGGAGAACGTTGAACACATCTGGGTGAGCTTTTTCAATTTCATCGAAGAGCACCACCGAATAAGGACGTCTGCGCACAGCTTCAGTAAGCTGACCGCCCTCATCGTACCCTACATATCCAGGAGGGGCACCAATCATTCTGGCTACAGTATGTTTCTCTTGATATTCCGACATATCCAGACGTACCATAGCTCGCTCATCATCAAAGAGGAAGTCGGCTAAAGCTCTAGCTAATTCGGTCTTGCCTACACCAGTAGGGCCTAAGAAGAGGAACACACCTACAGGACGGTTAGGATCGGCAACTCCAGCTCGAGAACGACGCACAGCTTTGGAGACAGCTTCCACAGCTTCATCCTGGCCCACCACGCGTTCATGCAAACGATCTTCCATATGGACCAATTTCTGAATCTCGCCTTCCATTAAACGAGTAACGGGAATGCCAGTCCAACGAGAGACAATAGAAGCCACATCTTCTTCTTCAACTTGCTGCTTGAGGTACTTGCCGTTCTTTTGCAACTCTTGAAGCTTTTTGGTAGCTTCTTCGATTTGCTTCTTCAGCGTGGCAGTAGTACCGTAGCGCAACTCGGCAGCCTTAGCCAAATCACCGCGACGCTCAGCCAATTCGGCATCGTTTGTAGCTTGCTCTAACTTAGCTTTCAAGCCGCTGATTTGCTCAATTTGCTCTTTTTCCATGCTCCAACGAGCCTTCATATGAGCAGATTTTTCTTTGCACTCAGCCAACTCAGCTTCCAACTTATCTAAGCGCTCTTTAGAAGCTTCGTCCTTCTCTTTAGAAAGAGCCTGACGCTCAATTTCCAACTGAGTAATACGGCGCTCCACTTCATCTATTTCCATAGGCATAGAGTCGATCTCGATACGCAACTTAGAAGCAGCTTCATCGATAAGGTCAACAGCCTTGTCCGGCAAGAAGCGGTCAGAGATATAACGATTGGAAAGAATTACAGACGCCACGATAGCAGAGTCGGTAATACGCACGCCGTGGTGTACTTCGTACTTTTCTTTCAAACCACGCAAAATAGCAATCGCGTCTTCTACGGAAGGTTCACCGACATAAACCGGCTGGAATCGACGCTCTAAAGCAGCATCTTTTTCGATGTACTTGCGATACTCGTCTAAGGTAGTGGCACCGACGGTACGTAATTCACCTCGAGCCAAAGCCGGCTTAAGCATATTGGCCGCATCGACAGCACCTTCAGCCGCGCCTGCGCCTACCAAAGTATGTAACTCATCGATAAAGAGAATGATCTGGCCATTAGAAGAAGTAATCTCCTTCAAAACAGCTTTGAATCTATCTTCAAACTCGCCTCTGAATTTGGCGCCAGCAATCAAAGCACCTAAATCGAGAGCAAAGAGCTTGCGTCCTTTTAAGCTTTCGGGCACATCGCCAGCCACAATACGACGAGCCAAACCTTCGACAATAGCGGTTTTACCTACGCCAGGTTCACCGATAAGTACAGGGTTGTTCTTGGTACGACGAGACAAAACTTGAATGCAACGACGAATCTCTTCATCACGACCGATAACAGGGTCGAGTTTGCCACGCCTGGCCAGCTCAGTAAGGTCACGACCATAGCGGGACAAAGCCTGATACTTGGCTTCAGGATTTTCGTCAGTAACGCGCTGCGAGCCACGCACTTCAACTAAGACGCGCAACAAACGGTCGGGAGTTACGCCAAACTCACGCAAAATGCGACCGGCAGGGTCATTAGCATTGTTGACCATAGCTAAAAGCAAATGCTCAACAGAAAGATATTCATCCTTTAAACGTTCGGCTTCTTTCCAAGCCTTATCGAGCATAGTCTCTACCGACTTGCCCATATAAACGCTGCTACCAGCTCCCTCAACTTTAGGAAGCTTACTTATGGCCGTCTCTACAGCCTTTTCTATTTGAGCAGCTGGAGCTTCAAGCTTTTGCAAAATGGGCAAAGCCAAGCCATCATCTTGCTGCTTGAGCATAGCCATCAAAATATGAGGAGTTTCCAGCGACTGCTGTCCGTTCTCTTGGGCGATGGACGTAGCCGTGCGGATAGCTTCTTGTGTTTTCAAAGTAAAACGATCTGTACGCATAAATGCAACGCTCGCTCCTTTCAAATCTTCTTTTCTTACCTAGTATTATAAACAGCAGACGTTATCATCCAATATGCATTGCGTTATAAAAGCGTTATATTTTTTACTTGCATATACAAAAAAAAAGACGCTTTCCCACTTATGGAAAAACGCCTTCTTGCTACCTTTATATCCCCAAAAATTGAATTGGCCTAGCTAGATAAAATTGACCGTTTTTATCATTTTATCAAACGATTTTATATGCTTATTGTAAGTATTGGGCTTACTCATATATAAAAAGCTGTAAGCTTTTTTGCCTTTTATGAAAAGGACATTGGTCATTTGCATATGGTGTTCATCTTCTTGAGCTCGAAAAGTAAGACGATGGCACCAGTGACCATTTACTTTAGTGTCAGTTTCGCCAATAAGTTTGAAGTGAGTAAAACGCTGTTGTAAAGCGGCCATATATTTATCGGAAAGTTCGTCAGCCATTTTGCCTTCAGGCTCGGCTGCTTCTAGTTCAACTACTTTTAAAGAAATAACGGAGCGATGGCCTACTTCTTCTGGAGCAATAAAAGTAGCTTCATGCTGTTCGTCTTCTATTTGTTTCCAATGGCGAGGAGGAATAAAAGACACTCCCAAGCGAGAACTTTTCCAAGCTAAGCAAGGCGCAGCCAAAGTTACCAATAGAATTAAGCTTAGAGCAACGGCCCAAGCTGCTTTGCCATTTTTAGTTAAGCTAGTCATATTTGCTCCGTTTCTAATAAATTTTGTAAAAAAAGAGCCGCGCTGCTCGGAGCAGCCACAGCTCCTCTACTTCACATAGGCGCTAAAAACTAACGCCGTTAAGCAAAATATATTTTAGATAGTACCAAAGATGCGGTCACCAGCATCACCTAAACCGGGTACAATATAGCCATTTTCATTGAGCTTTTCATCTACGGAAGCGGTATAAATTTGTAATTGCGGATAAGCTTCAGTAAGGTTTTTAATACCTTCAGGAGCAGAGACCAAGCAAAGGAATTTAATAGACTTGATATCAGCTCCGCGTTTAATCAGAGCACCGATAGCGGCAATAGCTGAACCGCCGGTAGCCAGCATAGGATCCAAAAGCAAAATTTCGCGCTCAGTTAAATCGGCAGGCATTTTGCAAAAATATTCTACCGGCTCTAAAGTTTTCTCATTGCGGTACATACCGATATGGCCGATTCTGGCTGCCGGAATCAATCTTTCGATACCAGATACCATGCCTAAGCCGGCACGCAAAATAGGTACCAAGGCCAGTTTTTTACCACCCAAAGTTTTGCCTATGGTAGTAGTAATAGGAGTTTTAACAGTGACGTCTTGCACAGGTAAATCGCGGCAAGCTTCATAGGCCATTAAAGCGGCAATTTCCGAAACCAACTCACGGAAATCTTTAGAACCTGTGCGCTCGTCTCTCAATAAAGTAATTTTATGCTGAATGAGAGGGTGATTTAAAATATTCACAGACACTGTAAGTAACCTCCTTATGCGTAAGCCTCAGCTAAAATACACCAGAAGCGCAACGCATAAAAAAAGCTTAAGAGAAATGCTCTCTCAAGCCTTACTTTTTCTTAATATAATTGGCAAAAACTTGTCTAAAAGTTTTCGATTGAACTAAACCGACTAAATCGAAACAGCCGCCTACGCGCTTACCGTCGATCAAAACCTGAGGAACGGTAACATGACCTTCACAATGCTTAGCCATATCGGCCCTTTCCTCAGCCAAACCATCTATTTTATGCTCGGTATATTCTATATACTCGCCATCTTCTAAAGAGGCTTCGCCCGGATCACCGTCCAAAATGTGCTTGGCACGCTGGCAATAAGGACAATGTTCCCAAGTGTAGATCTCTACGCCTTTGCCGGTAAACATAAATTTATACACGCAAGCCGCCTTTCTACCCGCCCGAGCGGGGATCGACGAAATTATACAAAGTCAACCCTTTTTCCTGCTTTGGCCGCTCTTGTCACGTTTAGCTGCTCTCTTCACAAAAAAATGCTCCGTGAGCTTTTGTGCTTACGGAGCATTTTTTCAGTCACCTTTTCAGTCACCTAATAGCCGGGCGGCACTACCTCTTCGTCGGTTACGTTGGCACTATTTTCAACTGGCGCGTTGGCTGAAGGTGCAGCTTCACTTTCCGGCGGCGGTACCTCTCCGTAAAGCGAAGAATTGCCCTCCACCGGAGGCACAGCGCTCATATTGCCACTATTGCCGTTACTAGGCGCAGGTGCAGCAGCATTATTTTGAGCACTAGGCGCTTGAGTATTGGCTTCTGGCGCAGTTGCATTAGCTGGAGCATTAGCGCCACTATCAGCGCCTTCACCTTTAGGGCTTAACGGAATATTAAAGTCACTATTGCCATTATCGCCACTATTAGCATTATCTTCAGGCATGCTTTCTACCGCCGGTTCATTAGATTCGTCGCCTTGAGGTAAGGCGCTACCGTCGGTAACTCCTTCCACAATAGCTCTCCCGTCCGGGCCCACAATATTGATTTGCGTTTGGCCGTCGGTACTGCCACCCTTATTAATTTTCAGCTTTATGCGCGGTTTGACATATTTAGTGGGGTTATCGGCAAAAGCACGCATATTTTCTTCATTTTCAAAGACAAAAGTCGTACCATAAACCTCCAACCTATAAGGCGAATTGTTGGGCACAGCTTGCTTACTGACCGGATCTTTGGAAGTATACTCTTCCATTAAGGCAGGCGGAATTTCGTATTGCTGCTGTTCTTTAGCTTGGGGCATATTTTCGCCTACTACAGCTTGGTGATTTTCCATAAGCAAAAATACGGCCAATGCCAAGAACAAAATACCCGCTACCAATACCCAAGTAACCTTGGGAATGGCTCCCTCAGTCTCTTTGCGCTTATCTTTGCCCTCCGGCGGAGGCACCGTACTGCCACCTTCTAAAACCGGAGCTTTACGAGCATATTTGGCAGACATGGCACTGCCCCACTCCGCCGAAGCGCTTTTTTCCGAGGCTGCGCTGCCACTAGCTGGCGCAGAGCCCAAGCCTGCTCCGGGCGCCGCATCCGAGCCGTCACCAAGCTCTAGAGAAAACGGCCCACTAAGCAGCGCCCGGCCGTTAGGCGAGCCGCCCGCTAAAGGCTGCCCCTGATTTGGTTGTGGTGCGCCGGGCACAGCCGACCCCGGCGTGCCAGGAGCAGGCATAAGTTGCGGGGGCTGCCCTGGGGAAGGCGGCATACCCGGACGCGGCGGCCCACCAGGAACTGCGGGCCGCTGCCCAAGCGTGGGCCTGCTGCCAAGCTCTGCGCTCGGAGCAGCGCCTTTAGGCTGCGGCTGCCCTTGGGTGGGGGCCTGGCCTATAATAGTTTGCTGCTCAGCTATTTCAGGCAAAGGTGAAGCAGCTACCTTGTTTTCCGCGCCGAGCTTAGGCGCACCTTGGGTAGGCTCGGCGCGTTTAGGTGCACGGTTGCCAGGTCCCCCAGGTGCTGGGGCAGCCGCTGACCTACGCTCAGCCTGCGCCTTAGGAGCTGCCTGCTCAGGCATAGTACCGGCAGCAACGCCACCGCCGCCAATTAGACCATCAGCTACAGCAGCAGCTTGAGCAGCCGTTTTTAGCGAAGAATTGGCGGCCACTAAATCTTGACCAAACTTAGGGCCAGCCTGTTTAAAGCTTAAATCGAGCGGCCCTTGTCCAGCCGCAGCATGAGGTCTGTTATAGTACGGTGACTGGCCATAGCCGGGAGCAAGCTGGCCATAACCGGGCGCAGGCTGACCATAGCCAGGCGCAGGCTGACCATAGCCAGGCGCAGGCTGGCCGTAACCGGGAGCAGGCTGACCATAGCCAGGCGCAGGCTGGCCGTAACCGGGAGCAGGCTGGCCGTAACCGGGAGCAGGCTGACCGTAACCGGGCGCAGGCTGACCGTAACCGGGCGCAGGCTGACCATAGCCAGGAGCAGGCTGGCCGTAACCGGGCGCCGACTGACCGTAACCGGGCGCAGGCTGGCCGTAACCGGGAGCAGGCTGGCCGTAACCGGGAGCAGGCTGACCATAGCCAGGCGCAGGCTGGCCGTAACCGGGCGCAGGCTGACCATAGCCAGGAGCAGGCTGACCATAGCCAGGAGCAAGCTGACCGTAACCAGGCGCAGGCTGACCATAACCTGGAGCAGGCTGACCATAACCTAGAGCAGGCTGACCATAACCTAGAGCAGGCTGGCGCTGAGTATCGTCAGCTGGCATAAACCGCGTTTTATTTAAATCAAAGCCGACGGGAATTTGTTCATCATAACGAGCATTGTTATTGTTGGCGTTGTTGTCTGTGTATTGCTCTTTACTCACGCTTTTTAGCCTGCCTATTTTCTAACAAGAATTGATTTTTTCACTATTTGATAGCACGAAGGCGATCGTTTAATATCGCGATTATTTTTTGCTATTGTCAAGACAATCTTGCAAAACGACAATATTGGCATTTTCAAATTCTTTACTATTCTTTTGCAAGTTGGCGCTGCAACGATATAAACGGCTAAGCGAATCGGGACTTTTATCAGTTTCAATAATAGCTATCGCTTCGGCAAAGCGATAAAAGCTATTGAGCTCTTGGCTGTAAGCATCTTTCAATTTTTCAGTTCCAGTAGGAGCAGAATTTTGGGCACACTTCTTTTGCAAGTTTTTAACTTGAGCGGCCGTAGCAGAACTATGAGCCTTTTTACCTTGCGATACGTTATTTAGAGCCAAGGTCAATTTTTCAGCGCAGCTTAATTCTTCAAGTTGCCAATTGAGTAAATTAAGTTGGTATTGATAATAATTAAGGAGAAGCGCTCCCGACCAAGCTGTCTTTGCAAATTTTTTTTGGGCTATTTCTTTTTGCTGAGCAGCTTTCATATTTTGTACTAGCAAGCGTATAGAATTATAACGAGCTCTAAAATAACGATTTTGCGAGCGATAGACGCCAGCTTCACCACTTTGCAAAGCCAACAGATCTAAGCGTTCTATTTTGTCTCTCTTAAGCACACCGGAAGCAGCTTTAATTTGCTTAAGCTCGGAGCGCATAAGATCAGTACCACAGGCTTTTAAATTTTGGTCGGTAGGAAACTCCACCTTTAAGAAACGGCTAAAATTGACAGTAGCTGATGCACAGATTTTTTCCAAACTCTGGGCAGCTGCAACTTGGTTTACACGACCCTGAGAAAAGTCTTTGATAACTTGGCCGCTGCGAATAACTTCATTATGCTGTTTTTTTAACAAGCGCAGTGTCTCTAAATCGGAGTTAGCCCAGCTTTTCCAATCTTTTCCACTAGGTAAAGCCCAAACGCTATTGCATAAACAAAGCAATGCCAATAAAAGGCCACCCAACATAAAAGCGGATCTTCTTCTCATTGTTGTTAACAACCGTTGCCCTTTCCAGTTGGCATACCGCCAATTTATTATTTTTATTCGCCTCTTCTCGGGAAATTTTTGTTAGTCTAAAAAAAAGGGCAGAACCTCTCCTCTTTAGGCAGGCTCTGCCCCATTCTATTAGATTGACAAACTTATTGACTTGTTATTCATTAAAATAACTACACAAAAAGCTTAATCTCACTAAATTTTACTCGCGAATGCTAGCTTTAAACTCACGCTCGGCGATCTTTTGTATCTTAGTCATCAACTTAGAAATATCGTCGTCGGTAAGAGTCTTTTCCATAGATTGTAAAGTAAAGCGGAAAGCCATACTCTTGAAACCAGCAGCAATATGGGAGCCAGTGTAAACGTCGAAGCACTCAACCTTAGAGACTAAAGCGCCACCGACTTGCTTGAAGCGAGCACAAACTTCGCCGGCAGTAATGTTTTCGGCCATTACCAAAGCCAAGTCACGCTCTACGGAAGGATAGCGAGAAGCTTTTACATACTGAGAAAGCTTCTTGGCAGCTCCCAAAGCATCGATATCGAGTTCGGCCCAAACCAGAGGCTGTTCAATATCGAGTTCTTTAGCCAAAACGGGATGAATAGCGCCAATCCAGCCTACTTCTTTTTTATCTAAGCAAACGGAAGCGCAGCAACCAGAATGAACCCAAGGCAGCTCGGCACTCTTATAGGTAAGTTCTACGCCCAAAGCAGCAGCTAAATATTCGACAATGCCTTTAACATTGAAGAAATCGGCCCCTTCGAAACTCAAAGCAATACCCATACGCATAGGCTCTTTGACGCCGTCACCATCTTTTTCGTAGACGTGGCTAATTTCAAATAAACGCAAATCGTTATTGCGCAAACACAAGTTGCGAATAACAACATTGGTCATAAAGGGGAAGAGACGGGTACGCAACACGCGCTGATCTTCGCTCAAAGGATTCATAATTTGAGCGGCGTCATCTTCAATGCGATACTTCTTCATCATATCGATACTATACAAAGAAGGAGTAATAATTTCGCTCAGACCTAAGCGCACAGCCATATCGCGGAAGAATTCTTCATTGGCGTCATTGTGGAAAACTACGCTGCCCTGGCTGACTTCAGGCACAGTATTAGGTAAATTGTCATAACCGGCATGGCGGGCGATTTCTTCCACTAAGTCAATTTCTTCGGGGATATCGATACGGAAGCTGGGCACAGTCACTTTTAAGGACTTGTCGTCGATAACTTCTACACCGAATTCCAACAACTTGAGGATTTCGCTAATTTGCTCAATGGGGAACTCGATACCCAAAACGCGCTTAATAGTGTGTAAACGCAAAGTGATGACAGCGGGCTCGGGAGCGGCAATGCTCTTAACCACGATCTTAGGCTGTACTTGGCCAGCCAATTCACCTAACAAATAAGCGGCACGCTGACTGCCAAAAATAACGCGCTCAATATCGATGCCTTTTTCAAAACGCTTGGAAGCTTCGGTGCGCAAACCTAAGCGTAAAGAAGTACGACGTACATCACCATTATCGAAAGCAGCCGACTCCAAAAGCAATTCGGAAGTATCTTCTTCTACTTCAGTATTTAAGCCGCCCATAACGCCAGCCACACCGATACCTTTTTCGGCGTCGGCAATAACAATAGCGGTAGAAGGCAATTTTTGCTCAGTTCCGTCCAAAGTAGTTAAGGTTTCTTCGGGCTTAGCTTTACGGACAATAATGCGTCCGCCAGCCAAGTGACGACGATCGTAAGCGTGTAAGGGTTGTCCAGTCTCCAACATTACATAGTTGGTAATATCAACTACGTTATTGATAGGACGCATGCCAGCCAACTCAAGGCGATGGGCCATCCACATGGGAGAAGGAGCAATTTTGACATTGTCAACTAAGCGAGCCATAAAGCGAGGGCAAGCTTGGTAGTCTTCAATAGTAACTAAATCTTCGCCCTCAGCATTGATTACTTCGGGGTTGAAATCTTGCATAGTGGGAGGCAAAAGCAAAGGACGACGCAACTTAGCAGCCAATTCGCGAGCTACGCCCAAAATACTGAGCTGGTCGGCACGATTGGCGAAAGATTCGACGATCAAAACGGCTTCAATAATAGGAACAGCCTTCTGAATGGGAATGCCCACTTCGGTAGTGCTATCGAGATCTAAAACGCCATCGACGCGCTTTTCTTCGGGAAGAAACTCAATATTGAGGCCGACCTCTTCAGCGCCACAGAACATACCTTCGGAGACGACACCGCGCAACTTACCTTTTTTAATCTTGGTACCATCGGCCAAAACAGAACCGTGCAAAGCTACGGCAGTAATCATACCCTCGTAGACATTGGTAGCGGCAGTAACAATTTGGATAGTGGAAGTTCCGATATTTACGGAGCAAACACGCAAACGCTCGGCATCAGGATGGGGCTCAATCTTCTCAATGCGGCAAGTAACCACATTGCTCACTTGAGCACCTTCGTACTCGATATTCTCTACCGGTACGCCTACGGATTGCAAAATCTCGGCTACTTCTTCGGCAGATTCATGTAATTCTACGTAATCTTTTAACCAACAAAAAGGAACTCTCATTTTTTTCCTCGTTTAAAAACTCTCCCCCGCCGTTATTATTTACCGATCAGCCTAGCTAGAACTGGCGCAAGAAACGCAAATCGTCCTCGTAGAATTGACGAATGTCGTCAATAGCGCAGCTGAGCATGGCAATACGCTCTACGCCCATGCCGAAAGCGAAACCAGTATAACGCTCGGGATCGTAACCTACGCCTTTAAGTACGCGAGGATGTACCATACCAGCGCCCATAATTTCAATCCAACCACTGTTTTTACAAACACGGCAGCCTTTACCGTCACAAACAAAACAATCTACCATTACTTCAGCAGAAGGCTCAGTGAAGGGGAAGTAAGAGGGATTGAAACGAGCTTTGCGGCGTGAACCGAACATGCCCTTGGCAAACAGCTCTAAAGTGCCCTTTAAATCGGAGAAAGTAACTTTTTCGTCTACTAAGAGACCTTCTACCTGATGGAACTCCCAGAAGTGAGTAGCATCGACGGCGTCGCGACGATAGCACTTACCAGGGCAAATAACACGTACAGGCGGTTCCTGTTTTTCCATAACGCGAACTTGGTTGGGAGAAGTGTGGCTGCGCATAAGCAAACCTTCACGTAAGAAGAAGGAGTCCCACATTTCGCGGCTAGGATGGTTAGCGGGAATATTCAAAGCTTCGAAGTTGTAATAATCGGTCTCAACTTCGGGGCCAGACATAACACTGTAGCCCAAGCCCTTGAAAATTTCTTTAATGCGGCGCAAAGTAGCGCTCAATAAATGGATGCGTCCGGGTTCGGCCCAACGACCGGGCAAAGTAACATCGAGACGCTCAGAATTTAATTTCTTGGCAATTTCTTCTTGATAGAGGCTCTCGCGGCGATCGGCAAAAGCTTTTTCTATAGCGGCTTTTACTTCGTTGGCAACACGACCAAATTTGGGACGTTCTTCCGCGGGAATATCTTTTACACCGCGCAGAATGGTAGTCAATTCGCCACCTTTACGGCCAAAAATTTTAGTCCAAAGCTCATCGATAGCTTGCTGATTAGAAGCTTCGTTGATCTTCTGTTCAGCTAAAGTTCTAAGCTGAGTTAACTGTTCAAGAGTAGACATATAAAACTCCAATACCAACTAACACTGTTTTCACAATTTTTCTCACAGCAGGTCGTCTCAGTACCGCTGCAACTAAAGACGTCCCTCTGCGGAAAGCTGCGTTCTTGCAGCTCTTTCACCAGGCTTTTTACGCCGCCATCCATAAAATTCCTGGCTTAGAGTTGTAGTCACAAAAGGGAAGAGCCGTTTTACTATTGAAGGGCGCCACCAAAAGTTGACGTTGGAAATAGGTCGTAATTTTCGGCACTTTGACATTTGTGAAAAACGTATTAAAGGAGAGTTCGGTATGCGCGATCATTATTTAGTCCTAGGAGTAAGCCCCAGTGCCAATACGGATATGATAAAGAGTGCATATCGCAAGCTCTCAAAAACTTACCACCCCGATGTCTATCAAGGAGATCCCGAGAAAGCTCAGGAGATGATGGTGGCCATTACCAAAGCTTATGAAGTGCTTTCCGATCCCAAGCTACGTCATGAGTACGATCATGCTGGCCTATTCAAAATGCGCGTACCCAAAGGCTTTGACGATAATATCGACGTTGAAGCTATAGTTATGAGCTCAGCAGAACTAAAAAAACATCAGCCCAAGCCAACTTTATGGCAAAAGATTATGGCTCTTTTCGGTGAGAAACCAGCACCTAAGCGCGATAGTGCCAGAGCCAAAGGCATATTGGCCATGGTAATGGGCATGGACGAACAGCCGGAATTGCGCGAAGAATGTCGTTTACAATTGCAACAAGCGGTAAAAGCCGACCCCGAATGTATGGAGCTTTACTATGATTTAGCCATTATGTGCTACAAACTTGGTAAATTTGAGGAAGCTAAACAAGCTTTGCAAACTTGTTTGCAATTAAAACCAAACGACAAACACAGCCAACGCTTCCTTTCTATCTTGCAATGAAATAAGCATACTTTATACGGCTCGGCCGCCACACATGTTTAGCTCCAATACTACAATAAACGCAGCACACGCTTTACAATTTAAAAGTTTTAAATTGAGTGATCTGGCCGTACAAAGCGGTTGTCGCCATCCTCACGGTGCCGTAGGCTGGCTTTTTCATACCGAGCTAGGCTCGTGGAAAGCGGCCGACCCACTGGAGCTAGTGCTGTTTCATCAATTACGTAGTCCACTAAGTTGGTCAGAACTACTAGCCTTAAATAAATCATGGTCGCCGATTTTGCTTAAACACAAATTGCAAACTTGGTACAATCTTGGCTTTATTAGTTTGAATGGTAGACTTTGTGCTGACGCCTTTCGTCAAGTAGATTCTGCTACTTTGGGAGCACGTTTCCTGGCTTTGCATATGACAAGTGTATGCAATTTGCGCTGCGCTTATTGTTATAACGCTTCTGGCCATTCCGATTCTCCAACAGCAGAACAATTTTTGTCGGCCGACTTAGCCTGTCGCTTTATCGAAAAAGCTTGCCGCGACTTTAACTCGCCCGTTTTGCAAATAGGCTTTATGGGAGGCGAGCCTATGCTAGCTTTTACTCAAATGCGACGCATTATCGAGCAATCTTTGCCTATAGCCCGTAGCTGCGGCAAAGAATTACATTTTTCCGTACAAACGAACGGCCTACATTTTGACGATAACAAACTAGATTTTTTGCGTGACTACCGAGTTGGTGTAGGCATTTCTTTAGATGGGCCGGCCGCTTGGCATGATAAATACCGCCGCACCTCAAACGGCCACCCTACCCACCAACAAGCCGCGCAAAGTTTTATTCAAGCTCGACGTCACGGTCTGGCTGTCTCTCCTTTAGCTGTAATTACTGCTCCTGAACAAATGTCGGAGGCTTTGCGCTATTTTGTCAGAGAATTACAAGCCTTCAATATAGGTTTCAATATTTGTTGTCCCATAGGGAGAGGACGTTATCATTTTGGCCTGACTTCCGACAGCTTGGATAAAATGCATAAAGCTTACATAGAGGCAGTGGTAGAAACTAAGCGCCTTTCCAAAGAGTGCGGCTGCAGCGTCACCGTTTCAGACTTTCAAAACAGACTGCGCGGCCTGACTGATTTTCGCCAAGAACATATGTGTTTGCGCTCCCCTTGCGGTTTGGGTACTAGCATTTTGGCTTTAGACAACCGAGGCCGCCTTTATGCTTGCGAAGAATATGAGCCTGCCACCCAAGAGGCCATGTGCTTAGGCCATCTAGACAGCTTGGGCAATTTAGCCCAATTGGCTGACAGCAATGAGAAATTGCGCTATTTGCTCAGCCGCAACGTCAATACAATTCCCCATTGCAAACGTTGTTGGCTGCGCACCCAATGCGGCGGCGGCTGTACTCACAGGGCTCTAGCCCAAACTGGAAACATTTTGGGATTAGATCCTATGTGCAGGTTTTACAAAAAAATATATCCAGATTTAATGTGGATTTTGGCCTTTATATAAAAGCCAAATAACTAAGAGCAAAAAAGCAACAATATTATTTTAAGGCAGGCAGCGTAATGCACGAAAATCAAGCGAATTTACAAAATTGGTTGAGTCCTCAAACTTTAATTTCTAAAAACAAAAATATTCGCAGTAAACGTCAAGATAATTTATGCCTGTTAATCGAGCCAGAAAGTGCCTCCTGGGCTGTGTTATCCCCCGATTACCTCAGCTTTTGGAGCGCTTTACCTAAAGTATGTACTTGGGAACAAGCTATGCAACTTGCTCACCCTTTTCCTAATGCCAAGCGCAGTCAAGTCTTGCTCGAGTTGTACCGACGCAATTTTATAAATGCTAACGGACGCTATTACCTCAACGCTGATAAAATTTTTGCTCGCTCTACTACTTATCCCCACTTTATTTGCTTCCATATAACCGAAGCTTGTAATTTAGCCTGCCGCTATTGCATGGCCGATTCTCTACCTAGCAAAGCTGCTATGCCACTAGATACGTATAAATTTATTATTGGCAAAGTATTGCGCGAATTGCCCAACCAAGGCTTTACTATCGATTTTCACGGCGGTGAGCCGATGTTGGCTTTTGATAAAATTGTCGAAGCGATCAACTACACTGAGCAACTCAACCGACAAGAAAATTTAGGTAAAGAGCTATACTACTCATTCCAAACTAACGGTACTTTACTTAACAGAAACAATATAAAACGCCTTTTAGAACTTCCCAACTTGCGCATCGGTTTAAGTTTGGACGGCCCCCAAGAAGTGCAGGATAAGAATCGCCTCTTTGCTGGTCCAGATCCCAAACGAGGTAGCTTCCAAAAAGTAGTCGAGAATTTTCAGTTAGCCAGAGAAATGGGCTTATATTTGGGAGTTCTGGGAGTTATCCATGATCCACAAGATTATTTAAAGTCTTTCAAATTTTTTACCGAAACGCTAAAAATTGACAGTTTCCGCCTTAACTACTCTTCTTATATAGGGCGCAGTGCCAAACTTTTAGACTTTCCTTTAGATAGAGCGGAAGAGTTTGCCAAATGTTGGCTGGAAATGATCGATTATGCTTACAGTTATGCTAAAGAGCACGATATTTGCTTAAATATTAGCGATATCAATAACCAGATAAACAATTTAATCCGCAAAGAGCGTAATTTTATGTGCTACCGCTCCCCTTGCGGCGCAGGCAATTCTGTTTTTGGCTTTGCTATCGATGGAGGAATCCACGCTTGCGAAGAAATGGCCTCCAGCGGAGCCTGCCGTCTGGGCAATATTTTTGATCCTGAACTCAACTTAAAAGACCTTATCGACAATAGCCCTTTAGTCCATGAATTAAACACCAGAACCGTAAATAATATACCAAAGTGCAGCCGTTGCATGTATAGACGTTTCTGTACCGGTGGCTGTACCTCTAAAGCTCTGGCCTTTTTCGGCACTTTCAAGCGTGAATCTCCTATGTGTGGCTACTATCAAAAAGTGTTTGAAGGGCTAATGTGGCGCCTCTATAAGCACCCAGACATGGTCTATTATTTAGGAGGTTACGAGTTGCAACAATACAACTTCAAGCCCTTCGCCTAAGATTAATTCCTCAAAGCGCCCTTACCGACCATACTCAACTGAAGCGGCGCTTTTTCATTTTTATCTTTATATTCAGTTGCTCTAGGGGAAATTTAATTCATATTGACCCACCATGGCTAAAGCTAGGGGCTTTACGACACTCGTGGTAAAAGCTCAATGTACCTAAGCACATTATCTGAAACAAAAAAAAAGAGCTGAACTTAATTCAACTCTTTTGTGGTATACCCGGAGGGACTCGAACCCCCAGCCTATTGGTCCGTAGCCAATCGCTCTATCCGTTAAGCCACGGGTACATATATACGTGAGAAGCATCGCTTCAATCGTCCAAGCGACTCAACTCAACGGCATTTTTATACCATATTGCGAATGATGAGTCAAGGGCTTATCGCTAATTTTGATTTTTTTTACAAACAAAAGCTGCCTGGCGCTATCCACACAATGACGAGAGACAGCACAACAAAAAAAAAAGAGCTGAACTCAACTCAACTCTTTTGTGGTATACCCGGAGGGACTCGAACCCCCAGCCTATTGGTCCGTAGCCAATCGCTCTATCCGTTAAGCCACGGGTACATATAT
>SFMI01000024.1 GCA_004554425.1 Candidatus Saccharimonadota bacterium
ATTTGCCATTGACTTCGAATTGCATAATGGCAGCATCGGCACCGCCAAGGCCAGTAATGTAACTTTCAACGGAAGTATTACCACTGGCGCCCATAGTTGTATGCTCTATGTTACGCATACAATTGGCAAAATATTTTTGCCTTATATTCAATAAGGGCATAGCAGCCGGATCTGATAGAGCTGGCCCAGCCCAAGCGCATAACATTAGGGAAGCAAAAGCGCATACTGCGCCCAAACGCAATTTCTTATTCACAGTAGCTCCTTAAATTCTATAAAGTTCTGAAAGCTCTCTGTTGAGCTCTGTAATAGGGAGCTTCCGTAGAGTCGGCTGCTCCGGCACAGAAAGTCAAATCGTTGATAAGATTGAGCAAACTGCGCTTATCTTTGAAACTTATACCACTGCTTTTACGACTAGGATAAGCTGGCAAGGCGTATCCGTCTGAGGAATAGTGGCGAAAACCGCCAGGAATATTTACCATTGTCCATGGCTTATGAGCTTCTAGAGCTGTAGCTGTCATAGCGCTACGCAAGTTTAGCCCCAAGCCGTTGCCTGCCTTATAAAAACCATATCGGGTTAGGGTAAGGTAAGAGCTGTCGCTGAGTTGCTCAGCCAAAAATAAAGCAATTACAAAACCACGCTGGGCTCGTTGTGTCATGCCTAAGCCCCAAAAAGCCCTAGCTTTCAAATAAGTTTGACGCAATAAGGCTTTTTTGCGCTCAGTGAGCATTCTAATAATGAAAGACGCTTTCAAATATTGTAAAGCCGTCTCGAAACGATTGCTTTTTTTTAGCAACCAACCTATGCGATAGGTAATTTCCGCTTGTTTTTTATAATCGGCTATATGGTAATACATTTTTAGAGCTTGGCCATAAAGTCGGGAAGAGTCTTCCGCATCGCTAGAAAATTCGCTATTGTTGGCCATTTGTAAAAGCGTTTTGGCCGCCAGTGCAGGATCGCTAAAAGTTATTTTGCGACTGCCTTCGACTTCGGGAGTGGCCAGCGAAAACATAATGGAAACGCAAGTTAAATCTGATTCTGCATATTGACCTTCATCATAAAGAAGCGAAGCTTCGTTAAATCTGGCGGCCAAAGCGTTAGACCGATCGTTTTGATTGTCAAATAATTTGTTGGCTTTGCGAGTTAGACGCAAGGCTTGAGAAGTTTTACCCGCTCCGGCGTAAGCTAAAGCTGCATCCAAACATAAGGCGGCTAAAACGGAATCGTCACGCTTTTTCTTGGGCAATTTTTGATATTGGCGGCAAGCTGTTCCCCAGCGCTTGGCACTGTGCAAGAATAATCCCTGGGCTTCTAACCAATGGCAGCGTTTGCGCATGAACCTTTCGGCATACTTATCAAAATGATTGTCTATTTTATCGCGTTGACGCAAAGCGTAGGCTAAGCGTTTGCCTAGGCGAAACAATATATCGGCTTCTTTAAAGCAACGCTCGGCAATATGAATATCGATATGACAAAGTATATCTTCCAGACAATCTTTTAAAGAGGCTACATCCAGACTTTTAACAATGCCGCGTAAAATATACTTGTTCTCTAAATTGGCAGCTAAATTGCGTAAAATATTATCAATCATTGTCGTACCAGTTTAAAAATCCAAAAAATCAAAGATTGTAGAGTGAGTTTCTTGCAGCCACCATTCGGGATTATCCCATTTTTCTCGGCGTCCTTGCTCTGAATCTAAGCCGAAATAGGAGAGCAAAAATTTTTTCAACGTTTTGGCAAAAAATTTAAGCATAGCCCAATTCTCTCCTCCAGCCCCCAAGGATTATAACATAAAGGGAAAGAGGAGGAAAACGCCTTCGGTATTAGAATTACGAAGGGCTTTTTTTTGTATATCTGGGGGGAATGATTGCAGAGAGTTTAACCAGGCCTGGAGCCTTTTAAATATTGAGATCTGCATAAAATTGGATCTTTATTAAAAGCCGAGGCAAATGTCGCAATGGTAAGAGGAATGATATCGTGAACCAGACAAAAGTTCTCATTAACCTGGTCATTATCTTTTTGATTACGGCAGCAATCCTATACGGCTTCTTCGGTACTTCGGAAGAGAACCGCTTGAAGCTCAAATTAGGTCTCGATCTCCGAAGCGGTACACATATTGCTTTGCAACTCAAAGAGGTTGAGGATCCCGTTACTCATGAAGTTCAAAAGATCGACCAGGCAACCTTAAATCGCAGCATTCAAGTTTTTACAAAGCGCTTGAACGCCATTGGTACTTCAGAAATTTTAATTGCCGCCGCTGGCAAAGATCGTATTATTATCGAAATTCCTGAAATGACCGACCTAGAAAAAGCCAAGAATATGGTCAAAAAGGCCGGACGCTTGGAATTTAAAGAAAAGGTCTTCGATCCTACTACTCAGTCTGCTCAATACAGAACTGTTATGGATGGTCGTTATTTGACCAAAGCCAGCGTCGGTCGCTCCGGCGTAGGTGAAGATGCCTGGTGCGTTGAGTTCCAGCTCAATAAAGAAGGCAGCCGCCTCTTTGGCGATATTACCAGCCGTATGAAAGGTAAGCCTTTAGGTATTTTCTTTGATGGTGTTATGCACAGCGAACCTGTGGTACAAAATGCCATTACTGGAGGAAGTGGTCAAATTACTGGTCACTTCACTTTGGAAGAAGCCAACGAGCTTTGCAATATTTTAAATTCCGGTGCTCTGACTGTAGACGTCCAAATTTTGGAAGCCTATACTGTCAGCCCCACCTTGGGTGAGCAATCCTTAAAGAGCTCCCTTACTGCTGGTTTAATCGGTTTGGCCATCGTAATGCTTTATATGATCGGCTACTATCGTTTGTCTGGTTTGGTCGCCTCTATTGCTTTGGTTATTTACGCTGTTTGGGTTGTCGGTTCTATGGTTATTCCCGGCCTCGAATTCGTACTCACCTTGCCCGGTATCGCCGGTGTCGTACTATCTATCGGTATGGCTGTAGACGCCAACGTTTTGCAATTTGAGCGTATTAAAGAAGAACTTTGGAATGGTAAGTCCGTGAGAAGTTCTTTAGACGCTGGTTTTGAACGTGCTTTCTCATCTATTATTGACGGTCACGTCAGCACTTTCTTGGGCGCTCTGATTCTCTTCTGGTTCGGTGCTTCTAGTGTTAAGGGCTTTGGCGTAACTTTGATGATTGGTACCGCCTTGAGTTTAGTCACCGCTATTTGGGTAACTCGTCAGTTGCTCCATTTCGCTACCGACTTCCTCAAGATCGATTCCAATAGAAAATTGTATGGTGAATAGGAGATAGAGCAGTGGGTGCATTAAACGTAACTACATCGGATGCGATTTCCTTAGCCATATGGTTTGTTATTTTGGTGGGCGTAGTACTTTGGGGGCACACCTTCAGAGTTCGCCACCGTGACATTATCGGAAACCGCAAATATTATTATATTGCCAGTACGGTTGTTTTAATTTTCTGTTTAGTTGGTATTTTCGGCAAAGGTCTCAATTATGGTTTGGACTTTACCGGCGGTACTATTTTGGAATTGGGTGCTCCTAAAATTGTGGATATGGCCCCTGGCGACATTGTCAATATTGTCAAGGCCAAGCACCCCTCTTTCGACGTTACTGCTCAGCTTGGTAATGGCTTAACTAATTCTGGTGACGGAAAAGCTTACCAAAAGATTCTCGTTCGTGTCCGCAGTGACGAAAGCACTAAAGAAGTCGGCCTCACTTCCGCTCAGGCCGTCGAAGTTCGTGCCGAATTAGAAAAAGGTCTCAACGTTGGCCCCTTAGCCAATATTTCCGAAACTACTATCGGCCCGACTATTTCTTCCGAGCTCAAGACAGGTGCTCTTAAGGCTCTCTTAATTGCCTGTATTTTGCAGCTCATCTATATCACTTTCCGCTTCGGCAACCAGTTGCGCTTCGGTGCTTCGGCTGTAATTGCTGTATTGCATGATGCTATCATCATGATCGGCTTCTACGCTTGGGCCGGTTTGCCAGTAGACTCCAGCTTTGTAGCTGCTTTGCTAACTATTACCAGCTACTCCTTGATGGATACAGTGGTAGTATTCGATCGTATTCGTGAGCACCAGCATAACGACGTTAAAGATACCTTTGAAGTTATCACCAACCGTTCTGTTTGCGAAACTATGACTCGTTCGATCAACACTTCGTTAACCACGATCATTGTCTGTATTTGCTTATACTTCATGGGCGGTGAAAGCTTAAAAGGCTTTGCTTACGCTTTGTTGGTCGGTGTCATTACCGGTGCTTACTCTTCTATCTTCCTTTCCGCTCCTTTGCTTGTCGATTGCAACGAGTATGCCAATAAGCGCGACTTGGCTCGTCAAGACGAGTTGCGCAGAGAAGCTGAAGAGAACGCTAAACAAGGTAGCACCAATACTAAGAGTTCTGGTCGCCGTCCCGTGGCCCGTCCTCGTCCGGCTGCTCCTGCTGCTCCTGCTGCTTCCGATAGCACTCCGAGCGCCTCTGCTCCGGCCGCTTCTGCTGCTCCTGTAGCTTACGCTCCGGCTCGTCCTCGTCGTCGCGTCAAGGGTATGAGAAAGAAATAAGTTTAAGCTAAGGCTTATATAAAGGCTCCTTTGCCTGGCTAATTATGTAGCAAAACATAATTTAAGGGCGAAGGAGTTTTTTTTATCTCAGTTTTTTTTCTCTAAATAGCATCTTTCTGGGTGTAGCTTTATAAAAAAATGAGCTTGCCTCCAATAAAGGGGGCAAGCTCATTTTGATTTATAGCTTTTGCTTTCGCTTTTTTATAATACTACGGGACGGCTGCCAAAGGAGGGAAGCAACATAGGTGTTTTACCAATAATATCAATCATATCGTGGCGGACATAGCCTATAAAGTAGACATAATTGGTCGTCTCGGCATAGGGAGGAACTTCACCTTTAAGCTTTTTAACAACGGTAGGGCCGGCGTTATAGGAAGCCAGCACTGAAGCGTAAGGATTGGCGCCGTCCTTCCAGGTGGTCAACAAATTGTCTACCATTTTGCTGCAGCCTTCTAAATTTTGCAAAGGATCTAGCGCATTTGCTACCTTCAGTCCGGCGGCAGTTTTGGGCATAAGCTGGCCCAAACCCTGAGCTCCGGAAACTGAAATAGCGTCGGTATCCCAAGCAGATTCAATTTGAATTAGGCCGGCCAGCAAACTGGGATCGATATGGCGCTGTTCGCATTTTTGCACAAAGGTATTGGCAATAGCTTTAACTTGCTGATAATCCATATCAGGATTGTGGAAAAGAATGCGCCAGGCAATAAAATTTTGCCAAGAATGTTGGCGGCCGTTGAGCCAGCGTTGATAGCTAAACTCTAAAGGCGGCTCTAAAAGGATACAACTTAAACCAGAAAGAGCTTTAAATTTTCCGTCCTTAAAGTGCAAGTAGCCTTTTATGGCTACGCGATAACCGGTGCGGTCAAATTCCAAATTGCGAGCTGGGCGCAAATAACTAATAGCAACATTTCCGGCGGGAGTACCTAAAAGTAGCTGACTCTTGCCTTGGTAAGTAGATTGTTTGAGGATACGTCCTTCCCAAAGTACAACTTGGCCTTCTTGTTCCGGCTGTGGGTGCTTTAAAACACGAGCCGGAGTTAAATAAGGATTGACCATAGCCTTACCTTTGTTGGTAGGGTAAAACCAATGAGCCGCTTGCTCAGGAATGCTTAAAGAATGCGAGCGGGTAGGGACAAGTTTTTTAGCTGTCTGAGCTTGGGGAGCTATGGCAGCTTTGTCAGTTGCAGGAGCCGCCTGCAAAGCGGAAGTGCAGGAAGCGCCTAAGACTAAACCGGCACAAATAGCAGCAAAAATAGGGTAATAAAAACGTTTCACGCGACTTCCTTCGCTTTAGGCTTAAGGCGGCCCTGCCCATATTTTGGCTGTGAATTGCTTGTTTTAGTTGTTCCAAACTTTAGGCGGGGAGTTTAATTATTGATCGCGAAAAGCTCGAGGCTGCCGCTTAAAAAAGATAAAATGCTTCGGCAGCTGAAAGGGAGCCTACGTTTATGCAAGAGTTAGGCCGCATTCAGACAGCCCAAAAGATCGCTTGCCCACATTGCCGGGCTCTGCTTGAAGATACAGATTTGGAAAGAGCTTTAGAAGGCGAAACTGTCAAATGTCCACATTGCGGTGGGCCGGTAAAGTTGCCTTCCGATCTAGTAGAACGTTATTTGCGCAGTAAATATGTGGGGCGCAATCTTGATATTACCTGTTAGGAAGTATAGCTTATGCATAGTTTATTAAAAGCTTTTTCTAAAAAGTTCGTCCTTTTAGTGAGTATCACTCAAAACGATCCTAATTTGGCTCGTATCGCTTTGGAAAACGGCGCTGACGCTGTAAAAGTCCACTTAAATTGCGCCCACTTTGCCAGTGGTACCGACTTTGGCTCTTGGGAAGCCGAAAAAGAAAAAATTGCCAAAGTGGCTGAGGTTGTACGCCCCCACATTCCTTTAGGCATCGTTACCGGCGCTGAAGTAGTGCCGAACGCTCAAGATTTGTCCGAAATTCGCCAATTCGGTTTTGATTTCTGGGATTTATTTGCCAATCACATTCCTCCGGAATATTTAAAGTGGAAAGAATTGGCTCACATGTCGGCTGTCGGCCCCGATTGGACGCCTGAATTTGTGCAAGATTTAGTCAGCTTGGGCGTAGACGTTATTGAGTCTTCTATTATTCCTCGCGACCTTTATCGCACTAGACTTACAGCGGCCGACCTTTGTCAATATAAGCGCTTGGTGCGCAGCGCCGGTGTACCTGTAATTGTGCCTACTCAGAAAAAGATTCGCCCTGACGAAGTAAAGTATTTGCAAGAAGTTGGCGTTTCTGGTTTGGCTATCGGCGCTGTGGTAACTGGCTTAGGCACCGCTTATTTGGGCGAGC
Organism: Candidatus Saccharimonadota bacterium; assembly: GCA_004554425.1. GTDB lineage: Bacteria > Vulcanimicrobiota > Xenobia > Xenobiales > Xenobiaceae > Bruticola. The sequence continues at coordinate 6,853 of SFMI01000024.1, forward strand.
GTGTGGCAGCCTTCCGCAAAGCTATAGACGAAATCTATCGTTAAAAATAAAAGAGTATGCGCAGCGTTGTCTTTCTTCCCTTAGATGATCGCCCTTGTTGCTGGCAATTTCCTCAGCGTCTGGCTCGAATTGCCCAGGTGAATTTGTTGTTGCCAGCCAGGGCGCTTTGGTGCGGAGAAGACAAGCGCCAGCCTGAAAGGACTAACCCTGAAGGCCAAAAGTTGTTCGCCTGGCTCAAAGATACCTTCACTTTAAGCTCTGATGTTAAGCAAAATGGCGCCGAAAATTCGCCTAGCCTGTTAGTTTCGGCCGATGCCTTGTTCTACGGCGGCCTAGTAGCTTCACGTAGGCCAAGGCCGCCGTACATGGTTGCGCCTCTGCTGCAGCGCTTGTTGGCCGAATTGCCTGTCTGTTCGCTTTATCTTTTTTCTGTAATAATGCGAGTGGCTCCAACTCAATATACATCTGCTGAAGTGGAAGGCGCTTTGCGTTTAACTAAAATGTCTGAGCAATTTGCTCAAGAGTTGGAACAGCGTTATGTTGCCACCGAGCCAAAGTGCACAGAAAAAAGCTACCCTGAATTAAATATTCGGCGTCGAGCTGCAGAGGCGCAAGTCTTGTCGGCCAGAAACTGGAGCAGCCTTTACCAGATAGCTCCGGCTTTCTGGCAGCAATATTTAGAGTTCCGCCGCCGCAAGGATAAAATAAATGAGCTTCTACTTGAAGCTTGGGTAGAACGTGTCCAAGCCGAGGAGAGCGGCGGCGGTTTCTTGGCGCTGTGCCTGGATGACAGTAAAACCACCGGGCTCAACCTTTGGGAAGCCAAGTTTTTGCAAGAAATCTTGAAAGGTTGCTCTTATGCTTCAGTAGGTGTAGGCACAGACGAAACGGCTATGCTTTTACTAGCTAGAGCAATTTGTGGCCATAGCCAATTGGAAATTGTTTGGTCTTATACTGGAGCTGAAGAGCAAGTAGGGCGTTACGAAGGCAAAAACTTGGCTCAAGTGCTAGCTTCCCAGGCACAGTGGCTCAACGCGGCTTTGCTGCCAGAAGGTCAAAGCGGCCCAGGTTCGCTCGTGCCTCAAGTTTTTATTTATGCACCTTGGCAAAGCCAGCTGGAAGCTTGCCACCAAGCTGAGGGAAAATCCGATTTGCCAGAGCCTTTGTGGTCAGCTTGGCAACAAAAATTAGCCGCCTCTTTAGAAGCTGGCCAACAAGTTTATATTGCCGACTTAGCCTATGCCAATGGCGGCTCGCGTCAATTGGTTGGCTGGCTTATCGAGTCGGGCGCTGTAGCCAAAATTGCCGGCTACAGCGCTTGGAACACTTTGGGCAATGCCTTAGGCACCGTCTTGGCCTGGGCCGCTTTAGCCTCTTGGCGGCGGGCTTGCCCCGAATTTTTCTCTTCACCAGCTGAGCAAGCCCGCTTAGAAAAAGAGCAGCGCCGTTTCTTACTTGAGCGCTTATTAGACGATTATTTTTACCAGACTGTTATTCGCCCTCAATTAAGCGCCAAAGTGGGCGGCGCTTTTGTCTTGCTTAACAAAGAGCAACAACGCACGTTGGAAAGCGAAATTTTAGCTCAAGAGCAAGCTTTTCTAGCCCAACTTTTGCAAGCTTGGCCAGAAAAAAAATTAAGCCCGAACCTCAAAATAGAGTTGCCTTGGCGGCGTCTATTTGAAGTCGGGCTGGAAGTGGAACTATAAGCCAAGCTCAGTTGAAATTATTCGAATTTAGCCAATAATTCCGGGAGAAGTATATTATAAACTTCTTCCAAAGTTTTATCATGGAAACGGCAAGCTGCCGCTTGGTCATGGCCGCCGCCTTCATGTTGAGCAGCAACATCGTTAATTTTGCGGCCGGTAGAGCGCAACGAGACGCGCACTTCTCCCGGAACCACAGCCTTAAAGAAAGCGAAAATTTCGCTGCTGCGCAATACATTTAAGCGCCCTAAAAGCATTTGGGTGTTATTTTCATCTACACCACAAGCTTTTAACATATCTTCAGTAAGACAAGCTGTCACCAACTTGCCATCGGCATAAGTTTTTAAAGTTTGCATACACATAGCTTGCAACTTTAAGTCATTTAAAGTAAAACCACTGAAAATATTATTATGTACGTAGCTGATGTCGCCTAAAATGCTTACCAAATGAGCAGCTACTTGATGAGTACGCGCAGACGTTTTGGAAAAACGGAAAGAGCCGGAGTCGGATACTATAGAAGTATAGAGAGCTTCGGCACAGTCGCGGTTAATTTCCACATCCATAGCCTTAAAGACAAAATAGAGCATTTCACCCAAAGCAGCAAAACTAGGATCTATCCAATTGTAGTCCGCTTCCAGCTTATTCATGGGATGATGATCTAAATTGATAATTGTTTGACAAACTTGGCGCAAATTCAAGTCTTGCGGTAAGCGGCTTTGCTGAGGACATTCCAAAACCAAAGCTACATCAAAATGAGCTTGGGCAGGCAACTCAGTGTGAATTTCAGTTGTACCGCTTATAAAACGGAAAACTTCTGGCGCTCCGTCGGGACTGTATAAATAGTATTTTTTGCGTAAGAATTTCAAAACTTGAGCACAAGCTACCATACTACCCAAGTCGTCACCATCAATATTTATATGAGGTACAACTAAAATATTGTCGCTTTGCAGCAGAATTTGAGCTATTTTTTGACATTCGGGAGGAATTTGGTAATGGCAATCCATACTTTAGAAATCCTCTTCCTCGTAATTATAGTCATTTTTATCAGCTTTAGGAATATTCAGGCTTTCCAATAAACTTAACATATGTTCGGCTTTTTCTTGAGTTTGATCACGGAAGAAAACTACCGAAGGAATATTCTTAATGCACAGCTCTTTAGCCAATTCACGGCGTAAGAAACCTTTAGCTTTATTTAAGCCATCGATAATAGCTTTTTGTCTGTCTTCAGGAGCCATAATGCTGACATAAAATTTAGCTAAAGAAGTATCGGCACTTAAATCTACATCTGTCAAAGTGATAATCTCTTGGCCTTCCTTTTCGGGAGGGAAGACAGCGGGATCTTTCACACGATGGATAATTTCGTTGCCAACCTCTAAAATGAGACCGCGCAAGCGTACTAAATGATGATTCATAAAGTTTATTATGTCCTTATTTGATGATTTGTTATTGGTGATTTAAAACCAAAAGCCCACCGCAACTTGCTAAGCAAAGGAGAAGAATGGCTTATCATCCCCTTAGCTATGCACCATTTGACGGCGGGCCCTAAGCTCAAATTACAGTTCGCGCTGGTGTTCTACTTTTTGGTAGCATTCCACCACATCGCCTTCCTGTAAGTCGGCGTAGTTGGTAATTGTCAAGCCGCACTCGAAGCCTTCCAAGACTTCGCGAGCGTCATCTTTGAAGCGGCGCAGAGTGTCGATAGTGCTCTCGTAGATGACCACATCGTCACGCAACAGACGGCACAAACCGCCACGTACCACTTTACCTTCGGTAACGTAGCAACCGGCCACTTTACCAATTTTACTAATCTTGAAGACTTGACGCACTTCAGCTTTACCCAAGACAACTTCTTCGATGTTGGGAGTAAGCAAACCGGACATAGCCTTCTTGATATGCTCGATAACTTCGTAAATGATGCGGTAGGTGCGAATCTCGACTTCTTCCATATCGGCCAAGCGTTTAACCATAGCGCCGGGACGGACATTGAAGCCGATAATAATAGCTTTAGAAGCAGAAGCCAACATAACGTCTGTTTCGGAAATAGCACCTACGCCGGAGTGGATGATCTTTACGGCTACTTCATCAGTGCTGAGCTTGTTCAGCGACTGAGTCAAAGCTTGCAAACTACCGTGGCTTTCAGCTTTTACCAGCAAGTTGAGATCTTTGGCTACGCCGTTTTGCAAGTCGGCAAAGAGGCTTTCCAGAGTCTGACGACTGCCGGAATTGATGCGGGTATGTCTAGCTTTAGCGGTACGAGCTTCGGAAACCTGGCGGGCCATCTTCTCGTCTTCCACTACTTGCAAGTGATCACCGGCATCGGGAACGGCTTCCAGACCGACAATTTCCACAGGAATGGAAGGGCCGGCGCTCTTAATGTTTTTGCCTTTTTCATTAAGCAAAGCGCGTAATCTGCCCCAAGTTTTGCCTACGACTACAGTATCGCCAACTTTCAAAGTACCGTTTTGTACCAAGACGGTAGCGACCGGGCCTTTACCCTTGTCGATAGAGCCTTCGATAATAGCACCTTGAGCTTTAGTATTGGGGTTGGCCTTAAGTTCCATAGTCTCGGCCTGAAGGATAACCATCTCTAAGAGATCATCTAATCCAATATTCTTTTTGGCGGAAATCTTGCACATGACGGTATCGCCGCCCCATTCCTCGGCTAAGAGTCCGTACTCAGTGAGCTGGGTCATAACTCTATCGGGGTTGGATTCGGGTAAGTCTATCTTGTTGATAGCTACGATAATAGGCAAGTTGGCCGCTCTGGCGTGGTTGATAGCTTCAATAGTTTGAGGCATAACGCCGTCGTTGGCCGCTACTACCAAAATAGCAATATCGGTAATGGCAGCGCCGCGAGCTCTCATTTGAGTGAAAGCTTCATGACCAGGGGTATCGATGAAGGTAATCTTTTGGCCGTCGTGAGTGACTGTGTAAGCACCTATAGTTTGAGTAATACCACCAGCTTCGCCGGAAACTACGGAAGTACGGCGGATAGCGTCCAAAAGGGAAGTCTTACCGTGGTCTACGTGACCTAAAACGGAGATAACGGGAGGACGAGAAACGAGCTTGCCATCATCTTCGTCGATAAGTTCCAAAGGTACGTCTTCAGTGGACATTTCGCCCACTTTGTAGCCGTAAGAAAGAGCCAAGTCGCGAGCTTCTTCGTAGGAGAGAGCCTGGTTGATGGAAACCATCTTGCCCTGGCGTACAAAGGTGCTGATCAAGTTGTTGGCGGGGCGACCCATGCGAGTAGCCAAATCGGCCAAGGAAATAACTTCGGGGATAATGATAGTCTTTTCCTGAGGCTGAGCGACAGGCTGTTGAGGCTGAGAAGCGTGACCGCCGCGCTGGTTGCCGCGCTGGTTGCGATTGTTTTGCATACCGCCGCGCTGGTTGCGATTATTTTGCGCACCGCCGCGTTGGTTGTTGCCGCGTTGGTTGTTATGACCTTGGCCGCCGCGATTGTTTTGCATATTATTGCGGTTGGGCTGGTTATTGTTGTGGCCGCCCTTCACGCGAGCTGGACGACCTTCGCCGGAATTGCGATTGTTACGACCGCTCTCATAATTGCTGACATTGCTGCCAAAGTCGGAAGAGAAAGCGTCTTCTACAGAAATACCAGTGATAGGAGTAGAGAGAGAAATACTCTCATCTTGTTTTATACCCATCTCTTCAGGAGAAATGATCGGCAAATCGACCATTTCTTTTTCATTCTCCTCATCGTCGTCGTCCTGACGTTTATTGGCGGAACGCTTGCGATTTTGCTCCTTGACGGCGGCCAAACGCTGAGCCTCTTTCTCGGCGGCTTCTTTGGCTTCTCTCTCGGCCTTTTCACGAGCGGCTTTTTCAGCAGCCTCTTTAGCAGCCTTTTCGGCGGCTTCACGAGCGGCTTTTTCAGCAGCCTCTTTAGCAGCCTTTTCGGCGGCTTCTTGAGCGGCTTTTTCAGCAGCCTCTTTGGCAGCCTTTTCAGCAGCCTTTTCGGCAGCTTCTTTAGCGGCTTTTTCAGCAGCTTCTTGGGCGCGGAAAGTGGGGCTAATATTGCGGGTAATAGGACGAATGCCGCCCAAAGTGGTGCGGCGGAAAGCACTGGCAGTTTGGCGTACTTTTACGTTGCTAGTGCGAATAGGACGAGGATTGTTATTCTCTTCGTTGCGGTTAATTTTACGCTCGATAAGAGCTTGTTTTTCTTCTTGGGTAGCTCGTTTGGCAATACGCACGGCAGGCTTGCTAGCGGCAGACTTGGCCCGAGCTTCTTCTTCTTGGGCTTTGGTCTTGGCCTGCGCTTCGCGACGCAATTGCTCCAAATGGGGAGTCACAGTTTCGCGCACTTTTTGCACAGCCTCGTTGGGAATACTGTTGGCAGCAGTTTTAACAGGATAGCCCATTCCCCTGAGGATATTGATCAGAGATTTGCTGTCTTCGATGCCTAGCTCGCGGGCTAATTCATAAACGCGAATTTTGCCCCCGGCATTGGTATTAGTACTCATAAATCTTTCACTTCCTCACTACAAGATGCTGCCGCAGGTTCGGTCAGGTTGGCCTCTTGGCGCTCTAGCTGTTCTTTTAACCACAGAAGCGCTTCCTCAGATAACTTTGTGCTGAAATTCTTACGCAGCCGCTTGTCTTTCTCTAATTTTTTTAGACACTCGGCGGAGCGGCAAATATAAAAGCCCTTGCCACATATCTTGCCATCTTGGTTGACAACGATAGCTCCGCCTTCTGTAGGTCTTACAAGGCGAAACAGCCCGTCTCTCGATCTCATTTGACGGCACGCTACGCACATGCGCTCAGGGATTCTAGACGAGCTGGTTGACACGCTTATTCTCCTTCTTGCTTAGCTGCTTCGGCAGCTTGCTTCTTGGCCGCTTCGGCGGCAGCGCTAGATTCGCTCTTGATATCGATATGCCAACCGGTGAGTTTGGCAGCCAGACGGGCATTCTGACCTTCACGACCGATAGCCAAAGGTAGCTGCTGATCGGGAACGATTACTACAGCATTGTTCTGTTCCTTGTTGGGAATGACTTTGGTCACGCGGCTGGGTTGCAAAGCGTTGGCAATAAATTCTTCAATATTGTCAGACCACGGAATAACGTCGATCTTTTCGTTGCGCAACTCCTCGACGATGCCTTGAACGCGGCTGCCTTTGGGGCCTACGCAAGCTCCCACGGGATCTACGTTGGGATCGGTGGAGCGCACGGCGATCTTGGAGCGTAAACCGGCTTCACGAACGACGGCTTTAATCTGAACTACGCCTTTTTCGATTTCGGGTACTTGAGTTTCGAAGAGGCATTTAAGTAAACCGGGGGAGGAACGAGACAAGATAATTTGCGGACCATGAGGGCCGTCCTTAACTTCGAGAACTAAAGCTTTTATGCGATCTCCGACGTGGAAGAACTCGCTATGGGCTTGCTCGGAAGGAGGAATAATACCCTCGGCACGTCCCAGATCGACGGTGATTTCACGGCGCTCGTGGCGAGTAACTGTACCGCTCATAAGCTTGCCGCGTCTGTCACTAAATTCGTCACGGATAATATCACGCTCAAACTCACGCATACGTTGCAAAATAACTTGCTTGGCACTCTGGGCGGCAATACGGCCGAAGTTTTCGTTGGTGGTTTCGATATCGATTTCCATACCGACTTCAACGTTGGGGGCCAGTTGCTCGGCGTCTTCAAGCTTAATTTCGCGATTGCTGTCCATTACTTCGGGGACAACAGTTTTGCGCAACCAAATATGCAAGTCGGCGGTATCGCGGTCTAATTCGACGATCACTTGCTGATTGGTGCCGTAGTTGCGCTCATAGGCTTTCTGAAGGGCGTCTTCAATGGCCTCTATGATCTTCTCTTTAGGCAATTTGCGCTCGCGCTCGAGAGCATCGAGGGCCGCTAAGAGTTGTTCCCTTTGATCTTTACTCATCATCTCTGACATGATAACTGCGCTGCTCCTTAGTTTGGTTCAGTTCCGGCGGTCTCTTCGCAAGAATTAGGCGATGCGCTAGAGCCGGGCGAGGAAACTTCTAAATAGTAGGTGCCTTTTATCGGATCCAACTCATCTAAACGCTTGGACAGAGGACGGTGCACTCTAGTGCAGTCTTCCAAGGTAACCGGAGTCGGCCTCTGAGAGGGATCTTTTGCTTCATGATCCACAGTCATTCTTAAATACCAAAGGCCGTCCTCACGTACATACTCAACGTTTTTAACAACTAAGCCGAAAGGTTGAGCAATAAGGGCGGCTTCCGTACGGATTAAGTTTAGTGTTTTCTCGCTTATTTTCGCCAAGTGGAACTTCCTTCAGAAATGCAAACAATTCTCAACCCACCACCTGTGCCTGTTAGCAAACTTCGCTTACAGAAAAAAAAGAGCGGACGAGCCACTCTCCTCATAAACTACAGAAGGCAAATTAAGATAACTAAACTATATCACAGAAAATTGCTAGGTGCAAGGTATGGTGTTTGCAGAACGGGTCCTTAAAATTCTATTATTCTTCTAACGCTTAACCACTTGTTTTGTGCGGGGCCAACGGTTATAAATTATAGGCGGGGGAGAGCGCTTAGAATACGCTTGCATAGATTGCAATATGTAGCGGAGGAGGCTAGAAGGTCTCCTTTTTCATGATAAATGCAGTCTGGGAAGCAAAAGAAAAGTAGCTTTCGAAGTTGCAGCGGGGGAGTGTTTTGGGGAGCGTGAGCGTCCCAGACAATGGAGGTAAGAAAATGTCCAGTATTCGTCCTTTAGGCGAGCGCATTATTGTAAAGCCCGCGCCTTCCGAGGAAAAGACCGCCGGTGGTTTATATATTCCCGAAACTGCCAAAGAGAAGCCCCAAAAGGGTGAAGTTATCGCTGTTGGCCCCGGCCGCAAATCCGAAGACGGTGAGTACCTTCCTATGGAAGTAAAAGTCGGCGACAAGGTTCTGTATGGCAAATATTCCGGTACCGAACTTAAGTTAGACGGTGAAGTCTATCTTATTATCAAAGAGAGCGACATTTTGGCCGTTCTGTAAATTGTTGCCGAGGGGGGAACGGTTTTGACTATTGTCAAAGCCGGTCAGAATATATTTTTTGATTACAATTTAAAATTAGGAGACAAGTTATCATGGCTGCAAAGCAGATTCTTTATTCTCAGGAAGCTCGCAAAGCTTTAGAGCTCGGCGCCAATGCCGTAGCCGACGCCGTAAAGATTACTCTCGGCCCGCGTGGTCGTAACGTGGTTTTGGATCGCAAGTTCGGTTCTCCCACCATCACCAATGACGGCGTTACCATTGCCAAAGAGGTTGAGGTAGAGGATCCTTTCCAGAACATGGGCGCTCAGCTCGTTCGCGAAGTAGCTTCCAAGACCAACGATGTATCCGGTGACGGTACTACCACAGCTACCGTATTGGCCCAGGCCATTATTCGCGAAGGTATGAAGAATGTTACCGCCGGAGCCAATCCTCTCTTCATCAAACGTGGTATCGAAGCTGCTGTAGAAGCTATCGTTGACGAAATTCACAAGATTGCCAAGCCCGTTGAGACTCGTGAAGCTACCGCTCAGGTAGCCATGATCTCCGCCAACAACGATAAGGCCATCGGCGATATCATTGCTGAAGCTATGGCTAAAGTTGGTAAAGATGGTGTTGTGACCGTCGAAGAGTCCAAGACTATGCACACCAACCTCGAGTACGTCGAAGGTATGCAATTTGACAAAGGTTACATCTCTCCTTACTTCGTAACCGATACCGATAAGATGGAAGCCGCCTTCAAAGAGCCTTACATCCTTATCAGCGAGAAGAAGATCAGCTCTATCGCCGACATCGCTCCTATCTTGGAGAAGGTCGCTCGTTCCGGTCGTCCTATCGTTATCATCGCTGAAGATGTCGATGGCGAAGGCTTAGCCGCTTTGGTACTCAACAAGTTGCGTGGCGTGCTCCAGGTTGCCGCCGTTAAGGCTCCTGGCTTCGGTGACAGACGCAAAGAGATGCTTAAAGATATCGCTATCTTGACCGGCGGTCAGGTTGTCAGCGACGACTTGGGCATTAAGATGGACAAAGTCACTTTGGAAATGCTTGGTCAGGCCAACAGCGTACGTATCAGCAAAGAGGATACTACTATTGTTGACGGTCGTGGCGACAAAGAGCAGCTTAAGGCTCGCATTGAACAAATTCGTCACCAGATCGAAGCTTCCGATTCTTCCTTCGACCGCGAGAAGCTCCAAGAGCGTTTGGCCAAGTTGCTGGGCGGCGTAGCCGTTATCCGCGTCGGTGCCGCTACCGAGACCGAGCTCAAAGAGAAGAAGCACCGCATTGAAGATGCTCTTTCCGCTACTCGCGCTGCTGTTGAGGAAGGTATCGTCCCTGGTGGCGGTTCCACTTTGGCTCACATTGCCAGCGTTTTGGACAATGTCAAACTCGAAGGCGACGAAGCTGTTGGCGTAGATATCGTCCGTCGCGCTTTGGATGTACCCGTTAAGGTTATCGCCGAAAACGCCGGCCACGAGGGCTCCGTCGTAGCTGAAAAGGTAAAAGAGCTTCCTATGGGTCACGGTTTCGACGCCGCCAAGTGCGAATATGTTGATATGATGGCCGCTGGTATCGTAGACCCTGCTAAGGTCACTCGCTCTGCCTTGCAAAACGCTGCCTCTATCGCCGCTATGGTTCTCACCACCGAAACTTTGGTCACCGACCTTCCCGAAGGTAAAGAAGATAAGTGCCAAAAGGGCGGCTGCGGTTGCGGATGCCACTAATTAAACAACTTGCATAATTTTCACAGTGCTGGCTCGCTTTTTTAGGGCGGGTCGGCGCCCCAGTTGTGAAATGAAGCTTAAGTGAGGGAGACCGTTTCTGTCGATTGTCTATCGGCTGGAGCGGTTTCTTTTTTGCACTTTTTTATGTTGAGTCGGTGTTACTATCGACTACTGCTTTTGCTAAGTATAGTGCGTTTTTGAATTTTATCTATATACATAAATAATGCTTAATTTTTGTGTATATAACAAAATTTGTCATAAAATTCGCGGCCGACTCAGGGGGAAAATAGTTGCGTTAGCAAAAGTTGTCGCTTTGAAAAATTTGCAAGTTAATCTTTTTTTTATATATAAAAACAGATAGAGGAGGGGGCTTTTATGCCCAAACTTTCTAATCATGTAGCTGAGCGCCGCCCTTCAGCTATTCGCAATGCCAGTACAAAATTTGCCGAGCGAAAAGACGGATGTGAGGCTGTAAATGTGGCTATTGGCAATGTTTCTTTGCCTATGCACCCGGCTATGATTGAACGCCTGAATAATTTAGATCGCCCCGATAGTCCTTTTTGCGGCGGCGTAGTTTGTTATGCACCTACTGTCGGCATGCCTGAAGCTCGCCAGGCTTTTGCTAATGTTTTACAAGGCAGCGGTTTTGATGTAGAAAAATTGCATGTGCAACTAACTGACGGAGGCAGTCAAGGCATGGAGTTGCTTATGACCGGCTGCTGTGGAAATATAGGCTCAGAGGATCGCCCCGTCTTATTAGTAGACGCTGCTTATACCAACTATCGCTCTTTTGCTCAACGCTTAAATCGTCGGGTTGTCTCTATGGCTCGCCAATTAGATAGCAGCGGCCATTTCAACTTGCCTTCTTTACACAAAATTGAAAAAATTATCGTCAGAGAAAATCCTGGTGCTCTGGTAGTAATCCCTTATGATAACCCTACTGGTCAGTTGTATACTCACCAAATGATGGTCGATTTTGCCAAGCTTTGCGTTAAGTATGATCTGTGGTTTATTTCCGACGAAGCTTATCGCGAGTTGCATTATGTCGAAGGTGTAAATGCTCCTATTAGCGTTTGGGGCATTACCGAAGAGGAAGTGCCTGGTATTACTGGTCATAGAGTTAGTATAGAAACTACCTCTAAAGCTTGGAACGGTTGCGGCTTGCGTGTAGGCGCTTTAATTACTGATAGTGAGGAATTGCACAAGCGTTTAGTAGCAGAAAATACGGTAAATTTGTGCACTAATACTATCGGTCAATGGATTTTTGGCGCTATTGCCCATTTAAATAGCGAAGAAATTAATGCTTGGTTTAATAAACAGCGTCGCTATTATAAGCCTTTAATGCAAAACTTTAATCGCGATATGCGCCAAGCTTTACCTGGAGTAATCGTTAGCCGTGCCGACGCTTCTTTATACGAAGTGGTCGATTTCCGCGAAATTGTCAATGAGCAATTCAATACCGATGATTTTGTATTGTGGTGCGCTTCCGAAGGTTATGTAGAGCGTGAAGGCAAGAAAGTTACCTTGCTGACCGCTCCTATGGCTGAATTTTACAACGTGCCAAAGTTGGAAGATAATCTGGGACGCACCCAATTGCGCGTGGCTTTTGTAGAAACGCCGGCCAATTTGGCGCGAGTGCCTGATTTACTTAGCAGCTTGTTCCGCGAATATATGCGCTTACATCCTGAATTGAAGAAAAAGAAAACCTATTAAAATAGGCATAATGTTGTCGCCACTTTGGAGGCCGACAAACTAGCCGCAGCCCGTCTCGCTAAAAAGCGCTGACGGGCTGTTTTGTTTTTGCCATGAGAGGAACAGCAATTGGTAAAGATAATTGACGTACGTAAAAAAGTACGTTATTATTTTACCGAGGTGATGAGTCATGCTAAATACGAATGTCACAGCTTTTAGAAAAGATATTTATAGTATTCTTGCGCAGACTATTAAATATAATGAGCCAGTGTCTATATCTACTAAAGATGGTGAAGCCGTTCTTTTGAGCCGTTCGGACTATGATAATCTGATGGAGACACTTTATTTGGTATCTATACCTGGGATGAGAGAAAAATTAATAGATGGAATGAATACTCCGCTTGAAGATTGTGTTGACGAAAGTCTAGTCGATTGGTGATGTTTAGAGTAATTTTTACTAATGCCGCTCTCAAAGATGTTGCGAAGTTAAAAGCGGCGCGTTTAGATAATAATGCTAAAGCTTTAATAGAAATAATAAAAAAGCCGATAACACATAGGTTTTTTGACCTAATGCGTTATCGGCTCTGCGTCTATGCGTCTGGCACTTTTAATCATTTTTTTTTGAATTTATT
>SFMI01000154.1 GCA_004554425.1 Candidatus Saccharimonadota bacterium
TGTCAATTGGCTTGGACATATTATGTCTGATGTAGCCGGCAGTTCTGGTTCCGTTGGGCAGGGTGGACGCGGTAGCGGTGTAGTTATTCCTTTTTATGAGTTGTTTCAACTTTGCAATTTTGGTTCTTTTCAGGTAGGCCAATATAAAAACACTTTAGCAACTTTAGCTACAAAAACTTTCCAAGCTGGATATGATGCTAGGTGGGGATTGACTATGGCTATTCCTGTAGTTCTGTGCGATTTATCTATAAAGCTTATTTGGGCACTTAAGCATTACTTTTATCATAAAAGACCATTAAAAGAATGTATTCCTAGTATACAACATGATGACTTGCGTATCATGTTGCTTATTGGCCAGGGAACTTTATGTTTAATGGATGGAGCTGACGCTTACATACGCTCTGGCGGTAATTGCTTAACTTTCTTCTTGCGCTTGAATTTAATTGCTTGGTACAGATTTTCATTATTGGTCCTTAAGGAAATTTGTATCCGTTCAGGAATTAGTCTGCCGTTACAAAAACAGTTGGACGCTTATATTAGAATAAATGAGGCGTTAGATGAATATCTTTCCGAACTTGAAAAGATAGATTATGAACGGTTTAAGCAAGAAACAAGCGCTTATAAACAATTGCTTGAACGTATAAATTGTGCCAGCAGTGAAGCCGATTTAACTAGCATATTAAAAAATGAGTATCACAATTTGGGCATTCCTTTGCCTTATCAGGGAAGCTTTAATAGCTTTATGCAAGATAAATCTTCTCGCTTGGAGTTTTGCTAAGATGTTCAAGTGTGATCGCTGTGGCCTATGTTGTCGAAATTTAAGCCGCTCACCGTTATATGCAAAATTGCATATCGGAGACGGAATATGCAAATATCTAGACGGCAATTTGTGTTCTATTTATGAACAAAGGCCGCTGCTATGTCGAGTTGATGAATGCTACGAGGCATTTTTCAGAGAGACTTTAAGCTATGACGAATATTTAGAAATAAACTATCAAGGTTGTAGGGAATTAAAAAAGCTTGCGCTTGCACATTAACTACACATAAATAGATAAGTACCATTTTTAGTGAATTTAATATTTGTCAATATTATGGTAAAAGTAAAGTATCCGAATTTAAAGGAGTAAATTCTATGCCATTGCCATTTCTTGTTGCAGCTGTTCCCTGGCTTCTTGGAGGTGCTGCGGCTACTGCCGGAGTTGTCGGTGCTGGAGCTGCCATACATGGCGCTTCTAAAATGAAGGAAGCTAATGATACTATGCAAAGCGCTAAAGCTCGTCACGAAAATAATGAGCGGCGTTTTAAGAATGAAAGCACAGCTACCAATGAGCGTATGGATAAACTGGGCAAATTGGAATTGCACATTCTTCAAAGCTTTGAAAAATTTTCCGATCTTTTTGAACAGATTAAAAACAGACCTCATTTTGCTACTTATAGGCGAAATGATTTGGGTTTGCCCAAATATAATCGGGAAGATTTAAAGAAAGTTTCAGTGGGAGCTGGAGTTATTTTAGGTGGCTTAGGTGGAGCAGCAGTAGGTACTGCGGGAGCTGTTGCCGCTTCTGGTGCCACTACGGCAGCGGTTACAGCCGTAGGTGTTGCTTCTACTGGTACGGCCATTTCTGGACTAAGCGGCGCGGCAGCTACCAATGCCATTTTAGCATTTTTAGGCGGCGGTTCTTTGGCAGCTGGAGGAGGCGGAATGGCCTTAGGCACTGCCGTTTTGGGAGGCGCCACTTTAGGCGTAGGATTACTGGTTGGCGGCATAATTTTTGCTTTTAGCGGCGACCAAATGTGTGATAAAGCTGACGAAGCCTACTCACAAATGCTTAGAGCTGAAGAAAAAATCAATAAAATTTGCGATTATTTAATTGATTTGCGCCAAACTAGCGATGAGTATCTTCGTACCTTAGTAGAAGTAAAGAACATATATAAAAAACATTTAAGTACTCTTGAGCACTTAGTTAATACTGGCCGTACAGATTGGAATAATTATACTGAGCACGAACGCCTAGCTATTGAAAATACCGTGCTTTTAGTTGGCTTATTATACAATATGTGTAAAGTAGAACTTGTAATTAAAAGCGATCGTGAAGACGGTATCAATACTATCAATAAAGTGGCCATTTCTAAATCCATACACAAGGCTAACACTTTAATGGCAGATCGTAATTTGCGATAGTTTAAACTTGAACTTAAAGAGCTATTAGCACTAATTGATACCGCAAAAGGTTAAAGTGGATCCTCTAATGATCAATTTGAGGATCTTTTAGTTTTTGATAATAGTTTTATACTAGTTTGTTCACTAATCCACTGGCTCAAAAATTTTATTTGTTCTGGCGTATGGAACCAGTGTTCGCCTTGCTCCATAACAGTTAGTTGGCAATTAAATTTGTTGACAAACTTGTCTATAATATCGCGAGATACTAAGTTGTCATTGCTAGCATATAGTATAGCTGTAGAGGATGGCCAAGCAACGATTGGGTGCTCTAAAACGTACGTCCAATATGCCCACGAAAGCGTTTCTCCAAATTGTGTTGGTATGAGGCTTTCTTTTTTTGCAAGCGCTCTTCGGAAACATTTGCCCAGCGCATCATATTGGCAATTAGTGCTTGCATATCAAGTATCGGCGAAACGAAAAGGCAGCAAAATTTTCCTGTGTAAAGCTCAGCATGCAAAAGTATGCTCCAATACTGTTGGCATATAGTGCTATATGTGTCCAACGTGATTTTATATAGGTAAGTACTGAAGTTAGTTCCTTAGTACAGTGCCATGGATCAAAAGAATTTAGCTCCAATTTACGTTCACCGTGTTCTGGTAGATCAACACTGACAACTTGCCATCCACATTGACAAACAATTGAAGCAAAAAGCTCAGCTTCTTCTTTATCTACGCCTTTGCCGTGTACATAAAGATAAGCTTTAGATGATGTAACTCCCCAAATAATCGCCGGAATACCACAAATTTGTATAAATTCTTTTTCCATGTTGCTCTTTTTGGCCTCAAATTGGCCGATCGTGATAAGTCCTGTACTATCCCAGTATCTTCCCTTAAATATGTGCTTTGCAACTAAGCTTTTGTACAGTCAGCTTAAATACACAAACGGTACATTATTTTGTAAATCAAATTTTTAATGTGGCGGCCATTCGCTTTGCAAGCAAAATTTCTTTTTGACGTGTTAAAAAATACAAAGAAAGAGCAGAGGAAATGTTGTTTGGCAACTAAATCTTGCTCTTTCTGTATGTTCCACGCACTAAGAAAGTGTATGAATCAGTAATTATTTGGTCGTACAGCTTTTTTCTCTAACTAAATACAGTCACTCGCTGCTTAATATTTTCCTTTTCTTTGGCTTGAGGCTCTTCAACAATACCTCCAAAGGGCATTTGAGCTAAAAGTACATAGTTTTCTGGTAAATCGAATAGCTGATATACGGCAGTATCGATGATTGGATTGTAATGTTGCAAGGAAGCGCCTAAGCCAAGTTCGCGCAAAGCGCTCCAAAGGCAAATTTGCAGCATACCGTTAGCTTGATTGGCCCAAATAGGGAAGTTGGCAGCATAAAGGGGAAACTTGGCTTGAAGTCCTTCAACAACGTTTTTATCGTAGAAATACAGAATTGTCCCAGCGCCGGCTTTGAAGCTGTCAATTTTAGCTCTAGAGACTTTGCCATCAAAAGCGTCATAAATGATGTCCCACAGTTGATCGTGCTTAGCTTCTAAAGCTACAACTACACGAGCACTTTTCATATTAAAAGCGTCAGGAACTAATTCGACAACGCGTTCAATAGTTTGTATAAGCTGCGCCTTGGTAACTGGCACGCTTTTGTTAATAGCATAATAACTGCGACGTTGCGCCAAAGATTCTATGATCATAAAACATACCTCCGAAAAGCTGAAATGGAGATATGAGCCCACAAGCTCACAGAGTTTATATCACGACGATAAGTAAAAACTAAACACAGATAAAGCTAATATGTATATATACATATCCATGTTTTCTTCTTATTGATCAGCTG